>NZ_JBFTSF010000253.1:0-9367 GCF_056399905.1 Cupriavidus sp. 01L46 | reverse complement strand
GTGATTGGACATGGTAAATCTCTTCACTTCACACAGTTGCCGGGGGGCCTTGAGCCACCCGTTGAAATTCGATCCCGCCGCGCGCCGTGCCGTAGGCGCCAGCCGCAAGCGGGGAGCCAGTCACCTGGCATGGCGGATGAGACGGCAGCGACGCCCCTCGGGAGCCTCGCTGGCCACCCCTCCAGCCGGACAAAACCCCGGCAAGCCGGGGTTTTGTCGAAGCGCCTGGCGGACGGAACCGCCTAGCTTAGCGACGGCTCGCCGGAGGCGCTGCCGCCGGCGCCGCTGCGCCGCCCGACGACCGCATATAGCGGAAGAAGTCGGAATTGGGCTCCAGCACCAGCACGTCGCGCTTGTCGCGGAACGTATTGCGGTAGGCCTCCATGCTGCGCCAGAACTGCGCGAACTGGGGATCCCGGCCAAACGATTCGGCGTAGATCTGCGAGGCGCGGGCATCGCCCTCGCCCTTGATCTTCTGCGCATCGCGGTAGGCCTCGGCCAGCACGACTTCACGCTGACGATCGGCATCGGCGCGGATCTTCTCGCCCTCGGCCGCGCCGGTGGAGCGCAGCTCATTGGCCACGCGCTTGCGCTCGGCTTCCATGCGGCGGTACACCGATTCGCTGATCGCGGGMAGCAGGTCGACACGCTTGAGACGCACGTCGATGATCTCGACGCCCACGGACTGCGCATAGTCGGCCATCGCGGAGCGGATATTCTGCATCACCTTCTCGCGCTCGCCGGCCACCAGCTCCGCCACCGTGCGCTTGCCGAATTCCTCGCGGGCGACGGAGTCGATACGCTGGGTCATGCGGTCCTGCGCGCCACGGATGTTGCCATTGAAGGCCACGTAGAACTTGCGCGGATCGGTGATGCGCCACTTGACGAACCAGTCCACCACCATGCTCTTCTTCTCAGCCGTCAGGAAACGCTCCGAAGCGGCCACGTCGATCGTCAGCAGGCGGCGATCCATGAAAATCACGTTCTGCAGCGGCGGCGGCAACTTGAAGTGCAGGCCCGGCTCGTTCACCACCTGCTTGATCTGGCCAAAGGCGAACACCACGGCGTACTGACGCTGGTCCACCACGAACACCATCGAGGAGCCGATCGCCAGCACGATGAAGAGGCCGATTACTACGGAAATCAGTCGGTTCATGTCGGGTCTCCTCAGCGCGAATCGCGGTCACGGTTGCGCAACAGCTCGCGCGACCGGTTATCGCCGCTGGCATCGGGCGCGGGAGACGTGCCGCTGCCCGCGGCAGGGGCCTGCGCGGCACCGGAAGCCGGCGCGCGCGCATCCACCGCCGATTGCGACATCAGCTTGTCCAGCGGCAGGTAGAGGAGATTGTTGCCCTGGCGTGAATCCACCAGCACCTTGGTCGAATTGGTATAGATCTGCTGCATGGTCTCGATATAGATGCGATCACGCGTCACCTGCGGGGCCTTGGCATACTCGGCCTGGACCTGGCGGAAACGCGAGGCATCGCCTTCGGCCTGGGCGGTCACTCGCGCCTTGTAGGCTTCGGCTTCTTCGTTCAGGCGCGCGGCGGTACCCTTGGCGCGCGGAATCACGTCATTGGCGTAGGCCTGGCCTTCGCTGATAGCGCGTTCGCGGTCCTGGCTGGCCTTATTGACATCGTCAAAGGCGGCCTGGACCTGCTCTGGCGGCTGCACGCTCTGGACGTTGACGGAAATCACGCGGATGCCGGTCTTGTACGCGGTCAGGATCGACTGGATCGACTTGGCCAGATTCTGGGCAATCTGTTCACGGTTCTCGTAGAGCACCGCGTCCATCTTGTTGCGCCCGACGATCTCGCGCACCGAGGTTTCTGCAGCCTGGGTCACCAGTTCTTCGTCGCCACCACGGTCGGTCTTGTTGTAGAACAGGAATTCGCTCGCGTCCTGGATGTCGTACTGCACCGTGAAGCGGACGTCGATGATGTTCTCGTCCTGCGTCAGCATCGACGCGTCCTTCAGGTTGCTGTCCTTGATMGAGGTGGAACGGCCCACTTCAACCGAGCGCACGCCCGACAGGTTGACAATTTCGGCGGACTGGATCGGGTACGGCAGGCGCCAGTTGATACCCGGGCCCGTGGTGTACTTGAACTTGCCGAACTGGAGGATAACGGCGGTCTGGCCTTCCTGCACCATGAAGAAACCGCTGGCCAGCCAGATGCCGACCGCTGCGATCACCACCACGCCGGCGCCGATCCCCGAACCCTTGCCCGGCGTACGCGCACCGCCGCCAAAGCCCTGGTTGCCGCCACCACCGTTTTCCTTGCGGCCAAGCAGGCCGTTCAGGCGACGGTTGAAATCGCGCCAGAGCTCGTCGAGGTCGGGCGGGCCATCCTGGGGCGGACGCTGGTTTTGCTGGCGATTGTTGTCGCGGCTATCCTTGTCCTTGTCCTTGTCTTTGTCTTCGTCATCCGGGCCGCCCCTACCCCAACGGGGATCGTTCAAAGACAGGATCGCGCGCAAACGCTGCCAGGCCGTTCGCGACGGTGCATGGCCGCCGTTGCGGCCACCTGCGCGGCTGCCAAAGGCATGGCTCGATTCAGAATTCCGGGGAAACAGGGGCATGAAGTGCACGGGTCCGGGATAGTTGGAACAGGGGGATTCTAACAGTCATCGACGCCACTTTTACCCATTTGGGGCAATCTGGCTGCGATTTCCGTCGAACTGGCTCACTGCGTGTCGGGTTCTTCCGGATCCACCCGGGTGTCATCGCCGTCAAAATCGCTGTCGAGATCGTCATCCGGGTAAGGCTGCGCATCGGCAAGGCGCGGATCCAGCGGGGGACGCTCTGGCGGGCGCTCGGCCAGCYAGCGCGCCACTTCCACCAGCGCCTCGCGCAAGGTATCCAGGCCGATGCCGTCGCGTGCACTGACGAACACGCGGGTCGGCACACCCTCTTCGTTGCGCTCCACGCGGGGGCCCAGTTCGAGCAGTTCCGGCGACGCGTCGATCTTGTTCATCACCACGATCTGCGGGATGTCGTCGGCATTGATTTCGGCCAGCACACGGTTGACCTGCTCGACCTGCTCGTGGCGCACCGGGCTGGAAGCATCGACCACATGCAGCAGCAGGTCCGCGTGCACGGTCTCCTCCAGCGTGGCGCGGAACGCGGCCACCAGCTGGGTCGGCAGGTCGCGGATGAATCCCACGGTATCCGACAGCACCACGTTGCCCACGCCTTCCAGGTACAGCCGGCGCGAAGTGGTATCCAGCGTGGCGAACAGCTGGTCCGCGGCGTAGGCCCTGGCCTTGGTGAGGGCGTTGAACAACGTCGACTTGCCTGCGTTGGTATAGCCGACCAGCGAGATGCTCAGGGTGTCGTTGCGCGCGCGCGCGCGCCGCTGGGTGCTGTGCTGGCGCTGCAGTCGCGTCAGGTCAGCCTTCAGCCGCTTGGCGCGCTCGTCCAGCAGGCGGCGGTCGAGCTCGAGCTGGCGCTCGCCCGGGCCGCCACGCATGCCAATGCCCCCCTTCTGCCGCTCCAGGTGGCTCCAGGCGCGGACCAGCCGCGAGGCCTGGTACTGGACCTGGGCGAGCTCGACCTGCACCTTGCCGACGTGGCTCTGCGCCCGCTGGCCGAAGATGTCCAGGATCAGCCCGGTTCGGTCGATGACATGACGCTGCAGGAAGCGCTCGAGATTGCGTTGCTGGGCAGGACTGAGCGAGTGGTTKAACACCACCACGTCGGCATCGAGTGCATCGGCGGCCTCCTTCAGTTCCTCCGCCTTGCCGGAACCGATGAACAGCGCCGGGTCGGGACGGGACCTGCGTCCGGTCAGCGTGTGCACCGGCGTGGACCCCGCGGTCGACGTCAGCAACGCCAGCTCGCTCAGGCTTTCCTGGAAATCATGCTTGCCGAAATCGACACCAACGAGGATGGCGCKGGAAGACTCGGAATTGGAAGTGGCTCTAGATTGCAAACGGGAGGATCGCGAAACGCGAGAAAGGAAAACGGGTTGGAGGCTACCAGATGGCAGCGGCTGGCGCCGTTAGGCAGGAGCCCTGGCCGGGGGAAGACGCTTGAAGCAGGGACGCTGTCCGTGGCGGAATGCACCAGGGTGAAGCATGTCCGTGTCCGTGGCCACTTTGCAGCCAGGATGGGCTGGCGTCTTTTGGTGTCGCGCCGGAGCATCTGGCCCCTGCGCGACACCGGCAACTGGCGGCCGTGCCGTGGTACGACTGGCCTGCCGGAAAACTGCGGTGCTATCCGCGAATGATCAGCCTTCAGCCGTTTCGTCCACGCGGAAATTCACGGCGCGGGCCGGTACGACGGTGGAAATCGCATGCTTGTAGACCATCTGCGTCACGGTGTTGCGCAACAGGACGACGTACTGGTCGAACGACTCGATATTGCCTTGCAGCTTGATGCCATTGACGAGGTAGATGGAAACCGGTACGTGCTCTTTGCGCAGCGCGTTCAGGAACGGGTCTTGTAGCAATTGCCCTTTGTTGCTCATGGCACACTCCAAATTTATAGATTTAGTGATAGATGATGGGGACGGTAATCCCCGATTCAAGTCAAACGGCGCAAACCGCGCCAAAAAAAGATCAAAACGGTACCAAGCTAGCATCGCCTCGCAGGGAACCCCCTGCTACCGTGAATTTAGCCTCAGTTCCAAACGAACGCAAACGAAACTTGCCCGCCTCGGCTCCCGTCGACTGACTCAATCCTTCGAGTCGGCATATGGGTTTTTGTTCGTTCTAAATTCGATGCGAAGCGGTGTGCCCTTCAGTTTGAAAGCCGAGCGGAAACGGTTTTCGAGATAGCGCCGATAGGTGTCGGCGATGCCGGAAAGCGAATTGCCGTGCACGATGATGATGGGCGGATTYGACCCGCCCTGGTGCGCGTAGCGCAGCTTGGGCCGCGTCGCGCCGACACGCCGCGGCTGCTGGAACTCGACCGCTTCCTGCAGGATCCGAGTGAGCTGCGGCGTGGGCAGCTTGACCATGGCCGCGGCATACGCGTCGTCCACCGAGCGCAGCAGCGCGCTGATGCCCGTGCGCTGCTGCGCCGACACAAAGTGGAAGTTGGCGAAGTCCAGGAACTGCAGCTTGCGCTCCAGATCGTGCTTGATACGGTCGCGGCTATGGCCGTCGAGGCCGTCCCACTTGTTGACGCCAACCACCAGCGCGCGCCCGGATTCCACGATGAAGCCGGCGATGTGCGCATCCTGCTCCGACACGTCCTGCTGCGCGTCGAGCAGCAGCACCACGACGTTCGCATCGGCGATCGATTGCAGCGTCTTGACCACCGAGAACTTCTCGATGGCCTCGAACACCTTGCCGCGCTTGCGCAGGCCCGCCGTGTCGATCAGCGTATAGGGCTTGCCGCCGCGCTCGAACTCCACATAGATGGCATCCCGCGTGGTGCCGGGCATGTCGAACGCGATCACGCGTTCTTCGCCGATCAGGGTGTTGACCAGCGTGGACTTGCCCACGTTCGGCCGGCCCACGATAGCGATCTTGACGCCGCGCTGGGCGCCCTCGTCTTCCTCGGCGAGTTCCGGGCGCTCTTTCACCGCCAGCTCCAGCGCCTCGTCGACCAGCTCGCGCACGCCGTCGCCGTGGGTCGACGAAATGGCATAGGGGTCGCCCATGCCAAGCTCGTAGAACTCCGACACCACGGTGGTGTACTTCATGCCCTCGGCCTTGTTCACGGCCAGCATGACGCGGCGCCCGGTCTTGCGCAGGTAATCGGCGATCACCCGGTCCTGGGGCGCCAGCCCGAGGCGGCCGTCGACGAGGAAGATCACCACGTCGGCCTCGACCACCGCCTGGCGGGTCTGCTTGGCCATCTCGGCAACGATGCCTTCCTTGGCCACCGGCTCGAAGCCGCCGGTGTCGATGGCGATGAACGGACGTTCACCGATGCGGCCTTCGCCATAGTGGCGATCGCGCGTGAGCCCGGGCAGATCGGCGACAAGCGCGTCGCGCGATCGGGTCATGCGGTTGAATAGCGTCGACTTGCCCACATTGGGACGGCCGACCAGAGCGATAACTGGTTTCATGCAATAAACGGAAATGGGGGCCGGCAGATGCCGCCCCCCAGGAACTCCGGAGTGATATGGGTCCGACGGCCGGGCGTCGCGCGCCTGGCCACTTTTCCTGTCGGGTGATCAGGCTTGCATTGCAACCCGACCTCGTTCACCTGCACGGCCAGAAGGGCCGTGCTACCGGATTGGCGCCGCCCGTGCCGACAGGTGCACGGACAGTCGCCATGAATGTCGACCGCCTCAGTCCGGCACGAAGCCGTAGAGGTTGCCGTCGCGTGTCTGTACCACCAGCGACGGGCCCGCCATCACCGGCGCAGCGGTAATCTCGCTGCCATCGGTCTTCAGGCGTGCCACGAACTGGCCGTCCTCGCGCGACAAGAAGTGTACATAGCCTTCGTAATCGCCCGCCACCACCGAACGTCCCACCGCCAGCGGCGTGCCGAGACGGCGATACAGCAGTTGATCGTTCTTCCAACGTTCAGTGCCGTTCTGGCGGTCAAATGCATGGACCACGGAGCGCTCGTCCCCGGCGTACAGCGAAGTGTCATCCTGCGCGGGGCCGGTCGGCGAAGAGAAATCCTTGCCCCACTGCGGCTGGCCATTGGTCAGCTCAAGGCAGGCGATCCGGCCCTGGAAGGTAGTCGCGCAGACCTGGCGGCCATTGACCATGGGCTGGCCCGTCACGTCGTTAAGCCGCTCGATCTCGGACACGCCCTTCGGATAGGAAACCGTGCTCTCCCAGCGCAGCACGCCGTTGCCCGGAGCCAGCACACCCAGCTTGCCGCCGGGGAAGCCCATCACGATGCCGTCGYCGGCAAACACCATGCCCATCGAGGCGCGCAGGTTGAGCGCGGTCTGCGAGCGCTGGTAGATCCAGCGGCGCTCGCCGGTCTGCGCATCCAGGCCAAGCACCCGGGTATCGGTCGTGCGCACGACCACCAGGCCGTTGCCGACCAGCGGCGCCGAGAGAACCTCCCCGTTGACCTGCTTCTTCCAGATCTGCTTGCCGCTGGCGTCAAAGGCAAAGACCGCGCCCTTCTCGCCCGCCACCGCCGTGACGGTGCCGTCGCTGCCGGGACCGGAAGTCAGGTCGATGTCGGTCTTGGCCTCCCACAGGGTGCGTCCCGTGACGCCATCGAGCGCCAGCACCTTGCCGCCGTTGGCAGATGCATAGACGGTGCCGCCGGAGACGGCGGGTTGCAGCGAGTACGGGCCGCTCTTGCCAACGCTGGCCTTCCAGGCCTGGCGCACCGACAGCGTCTGGGTGATCGGCTTGAGTTCGACCGGCGTGCGCTTGTCAGCCTTGCTGAACAGCGAGCAGCCGCCCAGGCTGGCGACGCTGGCCGCACAAGCGGCGGCCACCACCAGGCCGCGGACAGATTTGCCGTGTTGCTGGTTCTGGGCCGTGCCGGAAAACAATGACTTCATGAGGTTCCGATCCTGATTTAAGTTGAGGCGCAAGGGTGCGGGCAAGCGGGGCATGCATGGCATGCGAATCCCGCKGGCCTGTCGGCGAGCCGGGCCAACCGCCGTCAGGCGGTGCCCAGCGCGTCAAGCTTGAACTGAATGATCTGGCGCATGGCTGCATCATTGGCGCTCAGCTTGTCGAGCGCCTTCTGGTAGGCCGAGCGGGCTTCCGGGCGCTTGTCCTGGGCAGCCAGCAGATCGCCCCGGCGGTCCGCATACAGCGCCACGAACGGTGCCGGCGGCTCGTCCTTGAGCAGTGCCAGGCCCTGGTCGTAGGCCTTCTCGTCAAGCAGCACGCCAGCCAGGCGCACGCGCGCGAGGTGAGCATACTCGCCATCGCCGTGGTCGATCGCCCATTGCAACTGGGCCTTCGTACCAGCCAGGTCGCCTGCATCGTACAGCACCTTGGCCGATACCAGCGCGGTCATGGGGCCGTAGGCGGTCTTGCCGAACTTTTCCTCAAGGTCGCCGGCGGCGCGYTTGATCCGCTCGACATCGCGGCTCTCGGCCGCCTTGAMCACCTGCTCGTACAGCAGCGCCGCTTCCCCAGCCTGCTTGCGCTGCCAGTAGTTCCAGCCGCTCCAGGCAGCGAAGGCCAGCAAGCCGGCGATCAAGGCCCAGGTCACGGTGTTGCCGTACTGGCGCCACCAGGCCTTGAGGCTCTCAAGCTGTTCCTGTTCTTCTAGATCGTAAGCCATGTCGAGGGATCCACCCGCGTTTGTTTGTATGAAGGACCGCGCTCTTGCGGTCCCTGGTTCCGATGCCGCCGCTGACCTGCAGGCTTACTCGCTGGCGCCAACCATGGCGTCGATGATGTGGTCGACCAGCTTTTCAGCCTCCACCGTCACCTGCGCGCCGCCGCCTTCGGCCTGGGCGCCCTGGCGCAGGCCCTTGACCTGTGCCGTGCCCGCCACCACCTCATCCTCGCCAATGATAACGGCATAGGCCGCACCGCTACCGTCGGCGCGCTTCATCTGCGACTTGAAGCTGCCGCTCTTGCCGTCGGGCGTGGCATGCAGCAGCACGTCGAGGCCGGCATCGCGCAGGCGCTCGGCGATGATCATGGCCTGCTGGCCAGCCGCTTCGCCCTGGTGGACGAGGTACACATCGGCGCCTTCCGCCTGCGGCACGAGCTTTTCCTCGCGCAGCAGTTCAATGATGCGCTCGATGCCCATCGCCCAGCCACAAGCCGGTGCCGCCTTGCCGCCCATCTGCGCGATCAGCGGATCGTAGCGGCCGCCGCCGGCGATGGTGCCCTGCGCACCGAGCTTGTCGGTGATCCACTCGAACACCGTCAGGTTGTAGTAGTCCAGCCCGCGCACCAGGCGCGGATTGATCTTGAACGGGATGTTGTTGGCCTTGAGCAGGCGCTGCACGCCGTCGAAGTGGGCAAGCGACTCCTCGCCCAGGAAATCGATCAGCTTGGGCGCGTTGCTTGCCATTTCCTGCAGCGCGGGATTCTTGGTATCCAGCACCCGCAGCGGGTTGGTGTACAGGCGGCGCTTGCTATCTTCGTCAAGAATGCCCTGGAAGCCTTCCAGGTATTTGATCAGTTCTTCGCGGTGCGCGGCGCGCTCTTCGGCCTGGCCCAGCGAATTGAGTTCGAGGCGCACGCCGACCAGGCCCAGGTCATCCCACAGGCGCTGGCACATCATGATGATCTCGGCATCCACGTCCGGGCCGGCAAAGCCGAGGGCCTCGGCGCCGAGCTGGTGGAACTGGCGATAGCGCCCGCGCTGGGGACGCTCGTGGCGGAACATCGGACCGGTGTACCACAGGCGCTTGGGGCCGTCGTACAGCAGGTTGTGCTCGATGGTGGCCCGCACCGCGGCCGCCGTGCCCTCGGGGCGCAGCGTCAGCTGCTCGCCGTTGAGCGCATCGGTGAAGGAATACAT
>NZ_JBFTSF010000252.1:0-9440 GCF_056399905.1 Cupriavidus sp. 01L46 | reverse complement strand
GCGCATAGAGCTTGTGGAAGTAGCGATGACGGCCGATTGGCGGGCAGGGTCCGCCGTAGCCTGTGCGATGCCAGTCGTTGTGGCCCTCGCGGGTGCCCGCCGGCAGGCTGGCCGGCGCCACGCCTTCGGCCAGCGCCCCCGGCTCGGGCGGAAGGTTGTACAGCACCCAGTGCACCCACGTCATGCTCGGCGCGGCCGGATCCGGCGCGTCGGGGTCATCGACGATTAGGGCCAGGCTGCGCGTGCCGGGCGGCATGCCCGTCCATGCCAGCGGCGGCGACATATCGGCGCCTTCGCAGGTCAGCTTACCGGGAATCTCGCCGCCATGGGCGAACGCCGTGGAGGTCAGGGTGAGTGGCATGACTGTCCTCGTCTGAGCATGAAGTGCCGGTGCGAATACACCGGCCCACGTCAGCAGCAGCGAAAGAAAAACATATGGCACAGCATCGTGCTCCGCCATCGATGCACCACGCTTTCACGGCGCCGGCCTCGAATTCGCTTGTGATGCTGGCGCCGTACACGCGGCCGGGAGCCCGGCCGCCCGTTCCAACTTAGTGCGGATCTCGGGGCGATGCAAGCGCAAGCGGTACGTGCGGCCAGTGAGCTATGAGGGGAATCCGGGCCACTAAAGGCGCGCCCCGGCGCGCATAGCGCGATACGTCCAGTGTAGTGGCCTGGATGCGCAGCAGGACCGCGGCCTGCCGCCCTGCCCGCCCTGCCGCGGGCACCCTATTCGCCCCCCCCGCTCTGACGCGGTCTCCGTATTCGGGATCTCTAGGCCCATGCCCCGGGCGTCAGCTGTCCAGGCACCCGCGCAACGTTCGTGCGAGACGGCCCGCTTCCGCCGCATCGACGATATTCGCGAAGCCCATCACGAGGCCGCGTGGCGTGCGCTGCATACGGCCGTTCGCATACCAGATCGAGAGTGGCAGCACCGCAAGCCCCGCCTCGCGGGCACGCGAGGCGACGGCGACATCGTCGACCCGGCCAGCGGGGCCTTCGGCAAACTGCACCGCGAACTGGATTCCACCGGGCGGAAAATCGACAATCAGCCGCTCGCCAAACGCCTGCTCCAGCGCGTGCGCGATCAGCATGCGCCGCTGTCCGTACAACGCGCGCATTCGCTTCACGTGCCGCGCAAAATGCCCCTGCTCCATGAAATCTGCCACGGTAGCCTGAAATAGCATTGGCGAGCCGGCGTTCATGCTGCACGCCACCCGCCCAACGCGCTCGACAGCGCGCTCCGGCACGACCGCATACGCGAGCCGCAAACCGGGAAACATCACCTTGCTGAACGTGCCGCAATAGATCACGCGATCGTGCCGGTCGAGGCTCTTCAATGCCGGCAATGGCCGGCCCAGATAACGGAACTCGCTGTCGTAGTCATCTTCGATGATCCAGCGAGACGCATTCTCTGCCCAATCCAGCAGCGCCATACGTCTTGCGAGCGACAGCGTGTGCCCGAGCGGGCTCTGATGCGATGGTGTGACCAGCGCGAAGCGCGCCAGCGGATCCAGTTTTATGCCGCGCTCGACGTCGATCCCTTCGTCATCCACCGGCACCGGCACGAGTTGCATGCCAGTCTCGGCCAGAAAGCTGCGCGCGAGCAGATAGCCGGGATCCTCGAACCACATGCGATCGTTGGGGCGCGCGAGACTGCGCAACACGAGTTCGAGCGTCGCGCGGTAGCCGCTGGTAACGAACACCTGTTCCGGCAGGCAGGTTACGCCGCGCGACAGTCCGAGATAGGTGGCGATGTGTTCGCKCAGCGGCCGATAGCCAGCCGGATCCGGGTACGCGAGCACCGCGCGTTCGCCGCTACGCGCGCGACGCGAAACGAGCCGGTTCCATACCTTGTGCGGAAACGCGTCGAGCGCGGGCAGCCCTGGTTGCAACGGCCGCGGCTCGCCGCTCATGGCGACGGTAATAGCCTGCTGGCGCGGCGCCGGTTGACCACCGCTCGATGCGTCTGGCGTCTTCGGCGTGTCTGTTCCTTCCGTGCCCTGCCTGCCGTGCGCGTMTTGAGGGCCTTGCCCATATGACGAACGCATCACCGAGGCCGGTAGCGACGGCGATACGAACGTGCCCGCGGCACCGCGCATCTGCAGGTAGCCCTCGTCGACGAGGATCGTATAGGCCAGTTCAACTGTGCCGCGTGCCGTGTTCAGCTGCGTGGCGAGGCTGCGCAGCGCGGGCACGCGATCGCCGGGACGCAGATGCCCTGCCGCGATCGCCGTCCTGAAACGCTCGCAAATTTGCAGATAGATCGGCGACTGTTGCTGCCGATCGACTTTGATGGTCAATGCGGGAGTCGGTGCGGTCATGACGGTCTCGGGGGCATGGGGGAGCTGAATCCACTTGGACTAGTCATATGGAAAATTCTTGGCCCTTTTCTATAGGTCATGATTATTCCACAATGACTTCAGGCAATGCGACGGCGACGGGCACTTTCAAGCGATCCACACCCACCGCGCGCCCCACGTGTTCATCTACTCTCATCTGGAGAATCTGCCATGAAGATCGTCGTAATCGGTGGTTCCGGCCTGATCGGCTCGCGTCTCGTGTCGCTGCTCAGCGAGGCAGGCCATACGGCGCTTGCCGCATCGCCGCGTAGTGGCGTCAACACCGTGACTGGCGACGGCCTGAGCAACGCGCTCGTGGGCGCGGACGTCGTCGTGGATGTGACGAACGCGCCGTCATGGGAGCCACGGGCGGTGCTCGACTTCTTCCGCACTTCGGCGCGCAATCTCGGCAAGGCCGAAGTGGCCGCAGGCGTGCGCCATCACGTCGCGTTGTCAATCGTCGGCGCCGATCGCATGCTGGAGAACGCGTATTTCGCCGCCAAGGTCGCGCAGGAACAGGCGATCGAAGCGGCGGGCGTGCCGTACACGATCGTGCGCGCGACGCAGTTCATGGAGTTTATCGGCGGCATCGCTGATTTCAGCACGGACGGCGGCACCGTGCGCGTCGGCGACGGACTGTTTCAGCCGATCGCCGCGGACGACATCGCGGCGATCCTCTCGCAGATCGCGCTTGCGGCACCACGGAACGACACGGTCGAAATCGCCGGCCCGGACCGCGCGCCCTTCGCAACGATCATCGCGCGTTATCTGAAATCGGTAGGCGACGCACGCCCGGTCGTGACGGATCGCGATGCACGGTACTACGGCGGCCTGGTCGAGGAACTGTCACTTGTGCCGCTCGGTGACGCGCGTATCGGCCGCATCAGTCTCGACCAGTGGCTCGCGCAGGCTAAAGGAGGTTGATTGCAAGTTGCAATCCCGCGGAGTCCATCCCCTCGTGCAACGCTCGGATCCGCGCATCACGCTCATCTCACCAGGAGAGAATCATGACGCAACGCCTTAACTACTTTCAGCAATCCCCGGAACTGTCCAAGAAGCTCGTGGAGCTCGGCTCACTGCTCCAGAAAACGACGATCGAGACGCACGTCCGCGAGCTCGTCGAGCTTCGCGCATCGCAGCTCAATGGCTGCGCTTTCTGCGTCGACATGCATATCAAGATGGCGAAGATCCACGGCGAGCGCGAACTGCGCCTGCATCACGTGGCGATCTGGCGCGAGTCGACGCTGTTCTCGCCGCGCGAACGCGCCGCGCTGGCATGGACCGAGGTGCTGACCAACCTTCCCGCCCAGGGCGTGCCAGACGACATCTACGACCACGTGCGTACCCAGTACTCCGAGAAGGAGCTGTCGGATCTCACGTTCCTCGTGGGCGCGATCAACAGCTGGAACCGACTGAACGTGGCGTTCCGCATGGTGCCCGGCTCGTCCGACAAGGCATTCGGGCTCGACAAGGCCAATCTGGAGTGATGCCATGAAGACGATAGTTTCCTTTGCAGTAACCCTGATGTGGTCGTGCCTGATGATTGCGCGGCCGGCCATAGCCGCGCCGGAAGCGAGTGTTGCGCCGCTGCTCTCGGAATCGTTGCCTGAGTATCCGGGCAAGGAAGTCCAGATGATCGTTGTGGACTATCCGCCTGGCGCGGCCGACCCCGTGCATCGCCATGACGCACACGCCTTCATCTATGTGCTCGAGGGAAACATCGTCATGGGCGTGAAGGGCGGCAAGGAGGTGACACTCAAGGCCGGAGATACGTTCCACGAAGGCCCCAACGACATCCACACTGTCGGGCGCAACGCCAGCGCCACGCAGCCGGCCAGGTTTGTCGTGTTCCTGATCAAAAAGAAGGGCGCGCCAATCCTGACCCCGGTGAAGTAGCTGAGTCGTTCGTGCGGGCACCGGTCGGACAGACCAGCGGCATATCGCAGCCCGCAGATTTCTGTCGGTCTGGTCTGAGTCAGCGGATGCGGCGGCGACCTACGAAGGCCAGCAAGCCGCCCGCAAGGAGTAGCACCGCCTCGAAGAGACTAAACGCGCCGCCACCACCCCCTTCCCCACTTGGGGTGCTACCACTACTTGTGTTGGAAGCTACCGCTGCCGACAACTGCACACTGGTGCCCGCCGACAGTCCTGAGGCGTCGTCTGTCACGGTCAGGCCGAACTGGTAGTCGCCAGCCACCGTGGGGGTGAACGAGGCGATCGCCGCGTTGGCATTCAGCAACGTAACCCTCGGGCCGCTAAGCTGGGTCCAGGCATACGAGACGTTGGCGCTGCTGGACTGGCTGCCATCAAGCGCCACCGTCGTGCCAGTACTCACCGATTTCGGCGCGATCGCCGACGCGTTGGGAACAACGGCCTGCGCTGCCAGCGTAACGGCCCCGGATGCGTCGAGCATGCCGGCGCCGCAAATCCACGTGTTGCAGCTGGAGTCTACGAAGGACCGGGCACTCTTGCGCAGCAGTTGGCGTACCGCGGTTGACGTCAATGCCGGCCGCAACGCAAGCATCAATGCTGCAACGCCAGCAACCTGTGGAACGGCGTTGCTGGTGCCGATCCCAACCGAGTTATAAATAGGTGAGCCATTGTTATCGTAGGACGTGGCGCCGATGTCCCCCAACGACCAGCCATAGACTGGATCAGGCTGCGTCACCGAGCCGCCACCTCCCGGGGCAGCAACCRCAATTGCCGGGCCAAAATTGCTATACGAACCGAGGGTGCCGGCGTAAGTCAATCCGGCAACGGCAAGCGCGCCATGACATGTAGCGGGCGTTGTCACCGGGCCACTTTCGTTACCCGCTGCCACCACCACCACGGCTCCCTTGGCGCTTGCATCTGCAATGGCCGCCTGCGTTACCGCATCGCACTTCGAGACTCCGGCAGCGCCAAGACTCATGCTGATGACCCGAGCTGGGTTCGGGTTGGCAGGAACACCAGGCACGCTGGAACCTGCAGCCCATCGAATAGCATCTGCGACGTCGAAGCTGCTCGCCTGGCATTCATCCATGACCTTTACCGGCAGAATAGACGCGTTCGGGGCGACACCCGCGATGCCCGATCCGTTGTTGGTTGCTGCTGCCGCAATGCCTGCCATGTTGGTACCGTGGTAGACCATCGCCGGCGCGCTGCCGTTCTGCTGGGCAGAGTTGGCGCATTTCGCTCCAAAGGCCGACGGCTGCGTGTTGGTGCCACGGCCGGTACGCGTGATGAAGCTGTAGCCCGGGAGCATCTTGCCCTGTAAGTCGGGATGGGTTGCATTCACGCCGTTGTCGATAATGGCGATCACGATGCCATCGCCCTTGCTGCTCGACCAGGCATTCACCGCGTTGATCGCGCCCTTGGCATTTCCCGGGATCGCCGGGTCGTGCAGATTCCATTGGTCAGGGGCTAGATGGGGATCGTTCGGAATCCAGCCGCCGTTCAGCGTGTTCGTCCGATGGTGGGTTTCCGCTTCGACCCAATCCACGCCGCGGATCGTCCGCAGGGCATCCAGGATGCGAGCGCGCTCCTGGTCATTGATGTTGTCCGGCAGCGAAATCACCCAGGCGTTCCCGGACATCAGGCGAACCATTTTGAGATCCGCCCCGGTGGCGCTGCGGAAGGTCTGGATGACGGCCTCCGCATTGGACGCGCCATCGAACTTGACGGCCACCTGCTCACCGGCCTGTGCCGCCCCMGCGAGCAACAGCGCTGCGCAAACACCAACCAACCATTTCTTCTTCACATTCTTCCTCCAATTTGCGCAACCTCCGAAAACAGATCGCCAGGTAGGAAGCGGTGTCCGCGTGAGTTGCTGCGGCGATTTGAAAACGACGAACCAGGTGGGATCTTGGACCGACTTCTATACAGCGCGTGAATTCTCGCGGCTAACCTAACCGCCTGCCTATTCGTAAAATTACAAGTGTTGTCTGAACATAAAAATCCGAATTTTCTCACAAAAAATCGGACTAGTCCGATTCCATCATCTCGTTCAATCTGCTAGGTTCGCCATTGAGGACCATCCGCGAAGACCACTTGAAAGCCTGATGGATAGACAAACAACACAGGCATGGAGAACCTGTATGTTCAGATATCTCTTGTAGACATATCCGATCTTGACCTTGCGGCAAGTCGTTATAGCCGTGTCAAGGATGATCTGCAGGAGCCATGGATGGCGTTAGATGCATTGGCCCGTGAGATGCGAAGTCCTCTATTTGCCTCGCGAGCGCGATTGTTTTCTTATGTGTTTACGTTTTTATAAGTACGACAAGGATAATTAGATGATAAATTTATTTTGAATTTATGTAATTGAATTTAACGAAGTTAACTTATAAAACTATAGCGGTATGAAAATAAAAAATAGTCTACCGATTAACTTTCATTTTTGCATTCTGATTTTGGGCGACGACAATCGTGGGGGGGATTCGGCGGATGGATTGCACGTTGCACTGACTATGCCAGCATCAGGCTTCCACCTTGCAGAGGCGAAGCTGTGACAGCATTTGATCCTGGGATTTTGCAGCTTCTTTATACGGCCTGCGCAAGTCYTTCTGCATCAGCGGGCCGCGTGTCCTACGCGCCTGGGATTGCAATCCCGCTGGTCGTGCAGGAGTTTGGAGACGTCGGGATAGACTTTCCCCCCGTAGCATCTCCATTTCGATGGAGCGGCCCCGCCCTGCCGCAGTTGCTTTYCGCTGATCTCATCGAGAGCGCCTTCTATGGGCCGGACGGCTCAGCGTCGCGGCTTCTCATCCAGAGCACCCCTCCTMCCGACGTCGGCTCGATCCTAGCTGCTCACGCGAGACTTCACGCTGCCTATGACGATGCCTATTCAACGATCACTGAAGCATCGAGCAGTCCTGCTCGATTAAAGGACAGGGAGAAGAATGTGCTGGCGTATGCAGCGCTCGGCCTGTCTAGCAAGGAGATCGGGCAAGAGCTTGGGATTTCAGCGCGTACCGTGGACTACTATGTGGATATCGCGCGCGATAAGCTAGGCGCCCACAATCGAACTGAAGCGATTGTTCGAGGAATCCTCACGCGCCAGATTTGCGCGCTMAAACTGCCAGGTGAGCGGAAGACGTAAGGCATCGCGGGTGTGCGATCAGGCTTTCACGGAGCCGTAACGCGCAGCCAGTCCGTCCACAGCGTGGCTGAAATCCCGAATCGTTTCTTCAATGATTTGCCGTACCGTTTTCACGGAATCAATACGCCCGCAAACCTGACCGGTCAGCGGAACGGCCGCCTCCATGTCGCCGCCGAAATAGAGTTGCTGCACGCCRGCGAATTCGCTTTTGATACTMTCCGGAACCTGCTCTTCGATCCGGGACGTGCGTGCCGTGCGCAGGGCCCGCAGCGCCGGGCCATTGCCGCCGCGATTGAGAAAAACGGTGTCCGTTTCGCGGGCGTCGACAATGGCGTTCTTCCAGTTGTCGTGAACGGGCGACTCGACCGACGACAACATGCGCGTGCCCATCTGGATCCCCTCGGCACCCATGGCGAACGCCGCCGCCATGGTGGCACCGTCGCAGAAGCCGCCGGCGGCGATGACCGGGACATCGACCTTCGAGCAGATCAGCGGCAGCAACACCATTGAGGCGACATCACGTTGATTCTTGAAGCCACCGCCCTCGCTGCCTTCCACAATCAGGCCATCCACGCCGGCGGCGAGCGCCTTGAGCGCGCCGGCCAGCGTGGGCACCACATGGAAAACCGTCAGGCCGGCAGCCTTCAACTCAGCGCAATAGCGCGTCGGGTCGCCGGCGGATGTGGTGACGAAGCGGATTCCCTCGTCGACGACGAATTGCACGATGGCCGGGTCGCGCACATAGGTCAGGGCAATGTTGACGCCGAACGGCTTGTCGGTCAGTTCGCGCATCTTGCGAATCTCACCACGGATGGTGTCCAGTTCGCCAGATGAGGTCTCGATAATGCCCATGCCGCCGGCATTGGAGACTGCCGCGGCAAGCTGGGCCCGGGCGATCCATCCCATGGGAGCCTGGACGATAGGATGCTGGACGCCAAGCATCGTTGTGACGCGATTGTGTATGGTCATGCCTCTTTGTCTCCGCTCGGTAACCCGTGATCGTTGATTGGGCATTCTATTTCGCAACGCCGATCCAATGCAACTGGTTGCATATTCATGGCGCCATGCTTACCGAACTGAGGCAACGAATGCAGGCGGGCCCGGCCAGACAGGCCGGGCCCGCAGCCAAGGCCGCTTCAGTGTCCGGCTTCGGCCTGCGCGGCCTCAATCGACTCCATCACCACGCGGCGCGCGTCAAATTCCTCCGCGATCTTCTGGTCCTGCGCGAACTGCGCCTCGACGTCGACATTGGCGAACTCGATCGCGCCCATGTCGGCAAACGCGGCCTGCACGCGCGGGCTCCACAGGCCGATATCCTTGACGGTCGGCACGATCCGGCTGAACAGCCGCTGGCGGAATTGCCGCATGGTCTCGGACTCCCGCACGGCCTTGGCGCACTCGTCTTCCGGCAGGCCGAGGCGGCCCCAGACTTCCTTCTGGTCGAAGCGATCGCGCATCAGGTAGCAGGCCTCGATCACGAAGTCCTCGCGCTCCTTGCGCTCGGCTTCCGTCAGTTGAGGATAGTAGCCGCGCAGCGCAGTACGGCCGAAGGCAACGTGGCGCGCTTCGTCCTGCATCACGTAGGCGTTGATCGACGCCGCCAGCGGATTCTTGGAGAAGTCGCGAATGCGCTGGAACGCGGCCAGCGCCAGGCCTTCCACCAGTACCTGCATGCCGAGGTAGCAGAAGTCCCAGCGCGAGTCGGTCAGGATGGTTTCGAGCAGCGATTTCAACCCGGAAGTGATCGGGTAGATGATCCCGACCTTCTCGTGCAGCAGGCGCGAATAGGCTTCCACGTGCCGCGCTTCGTCCATGGTCTGCGTGGCGGCATAGAATTTGGCGTCCATCTCCGGCACCATCTGCACGATGCGCRCAGACACCATCAGCGCGCCCTGTTCGCCATGCAGGAACTGCGACAGCGAATGCGCCTGCTGGTGGCGGCGCACGTCGATGCGGTCGTGTTTGCCCATCTTTTCCCATAGCGGCGTGCCGTAGATCGGGATCATCCGGTCATCGAG
>NZ_JBFTSF010000251.1:0-9530 GCF_056399905.1 Cupriavidus sp. 01L46 | reverse complement strand
CGTCCAGCAAGGGGCGCAGGCCGCCTACGCGAAAGCGCACGCCGAGCACGTGGCCGGCGCCTTCCAGCGTGCGGTCGAACACGCCGCGCACCACGCCGAAGAGCGCTGTCTGGCCGCGGTCGAATACCAGGTTGGCGTTCGGATAGGGCAGCACGCGCTGCACCTGCGGCGGGTGTCCCGCCAGGTCCCATTCGACGATCCAGTAATGTTCGACAAAGGGCGCCAGCGCCGCCGACGGCAGGTAACGGCCGAGGCGGATGCGATGCTGCGTGCCGAGCGGGTCGACAATGCCTTTTGGCGCAGCGGTGACGCGCGCGTGCGTGTCGCGTTTTTCCAATCGGGGCATGGGGGTATCGGTGTAAAACTACGGACTGCGGCAGACATGCAAGACGCGCAAGACGCGCAAGATGTGCAGGATGCGCAAGATGAACGAAATTCTATCGGAGACCACCATGACCATAACCCACTACACCGGCGGCTGCCATTGCGGCGCCGTGCGCTACGCCGTGGATGTCGACCTGGCCGGCGCCATCGAGTGCAATTGCTCGTTGTGCAGCAAGCGCGGCTTCATCTGGTCGTTCACACCGGCAGATAGATTCACGCTGACCGAAGGCGCGCAGGCCACGCGCACGTACAAGTTCAACAAGCACGTGATCGACCACCGCTTTTGCGAAACCTGCGGCGTGGAGGCCTACGCGCTGGGCAGCATGCCGGACGGCTCGGCTGTGGCCGCGATCAACGTGCGGTGCCTCGATGGCGTCGACCTGGCGCAGCTCCAGCCTAAGAAAGTCGACGGCGCCAGCGCTTGATCCGCGATGGCGCGCTTTGCCGCCACCCTCGCCCTGAGTTGCACGATGTTTCCCCCGGAGCCAATGCCATGTCCCAGCCCGAACTGACCCTGTTCCATTCGCCCAATACGCGTTCCACCGGCGCGCTGACCCTGCTTGAGGAACTCGGCGTGCCGTATCGTCTGCACGCGCTCAATATGAAGGCCGGCGAGCAGCGCGAGCCGGCTTACCTGGCCATCAATCCGATGGGCAAGGTGCCGGCCATCCGCTATGGCGATGCGCTGGTGACGGAGCAGGCGGCCGTGTTCATCTTCCTGGCCGACCTGTTCCCGCAGGCCAGGCTGGCGCCTGCGCTGACCGATCCGCTGCGCGGGCCTTACCTGCGCTGGATGGCGTTCTACGGTTCCTGCTTCGAGCCGGCGCTGGTGGACCGCTCGCAGCATCGGGAGACGCCGCGCGCGATGTGCCCTTACGGCGATTACGACACCACCATCCGCACGCTGCTGGGCCAGCTGGAAAAAGGCCCCTACCTGCTGGGCGACACCTTCACCGCGGCCGATGTGCTGTGGGGCACCGCGCTGACCTGGACCACCATGTTCAAGCTGGTCGAAGCGACGCCGGTGGTGCAGGCCTATATCGACCGCGTCAACGCGCGCCCGGCGGTGGCGCGGGCGCGTGCCATCGATGCGAAGCTGGCAGCAGAGCAGGGCGGCTGAGCGCCCGCCGCGCTTATAGCTCCAGCACGATCCGCTGGCATTTCGCGCGCGAGCAGCAGGCCATCATCTTGGTGTTGGCCTCGCGCTCCGCGCGCGTGAGCACCACGTCGCGGTGGTCGATTTCGCCGGCCAGCACGCGCACCTCGCAGGAGCCGCACAGGCCTTCCTCGCAATCGCTCTGCATGTCGATGTTGGCGGCGCGCAGCGCGGCCAGCAGCGTCTGGCCCGGGGCGACCGCGACGACGATGCCGGAGTCCTTCAGCTCGGCTTCGAACGCTTGCTCCTGGCCGGGATCGAGCGTGGCCAGCGCCGACTCGAAATGCTCGATGCGCAGCGCATCGCCGGGCCAGCCGGCGCRCTGTTCCTGCAATGCTGCGAGCATGCGCGCCGGGCCGCAGGCGTAGATCTGCGTATCCGCCTGGGGCTGCCCGAGCAGGCTGGCGAGATCGTTGCGCTGGCCTTCATCCTTGGCGTAGACATGCAGGCGGTCGCCGTGCAGCGCGATGAGCTCGTCGAGCAGCGCCATGGACGCACGCGAGCGCCCGCTGTAGTGCAAGGCGTAGTCCATGCCGAGCGCCTTCGCGCGCCGGGCCATGGCGCTGACGGGCGTGATGCCGATGCCCCCGGCGATCAGGATCAGCTTGCCCGCGGCCTCATCCAGCCGGAAGTGGTTGCGCGGGCCGCGGATCTTCAGCCGGTCGCCGGCTTTGACGCTGTCATGCACCCAAGCAGATCCGCCACGGCCTTGCGYTTCGCGCAGCACGGCGATCTCCAGCGCACCACTGTCGTCCGGGTCGCCGCACAGCGAGTATTGCCGCGACAGACCGGTGCCACCGCATTCCACGTCGATGTGCGAGCCGGGCGCCCAGCGCGGCATCGGCTTGCCATCGGGCGACACCAGCCGCAGCCGCACGATGCCCTCGGCCGCTTGCGTCGCGCTGGCCACCACCACCGGCCGGCTGATTGCATGCCCCAAAGGCTCGCCAATGCGCACCGGCACTTGTACTTCCAGCAACGCGGGGTTGGCGCGCTCGGGGTTTTGCGTCGGGTCCCATTCCACCCACACGTGCTCGGGCCCGCGGAACGAGGTGTTCGGCACGTAGCTGAATCGCTGCTCTGCCAGGCGCATATGGGGCAGGCGCCGCGTGAGTTCCTCCAGGAACACCTGCATCTCCATGCGCGCCAGGTTCTTGCCCATGCACTGGTGCGAGCCGTAGCCGAAGGTGAGCTGGTCGCTGGCGTTCTCGCGGCGGATGTCGAAGAGATCCGCATCGGCAAAGTGCCGCTCGTCGTGGTTGGCCGAGGACGTCACGATCAGCAGCTTGGCGCCGGCGGGAATGTCGACGCCGCCTACCTGCACGTCGCGCGTGGCCAGGCGCCGCCAGGCCGCCACCGAGCCGTTGTGCCGCAGGCATTCCTCTACCGCGTTCGGGATCAGGCCCGGGTCTTCGCAGATCTCCTGCCAGGCGCGCGGATGCTGCAGCAGCAGCTTCATGGCATTGGCCGTGGCGTTGGCCGTGGTTTCATGCGCGGCGACAATGCCGGCCATCATCATCGAGTGCAGGTAGGAGTCGGTGACGATCTCCGGATACTCCACCTGCTTGCGGATGCCATAGCGCATCCATCCCGGGCCGGACGGGTCCTGCCGCATCTTGTCGAGGATCTTGCCGGCCAGCTGCCAGAAGTTGCCCACGGCATGCGCGACTTCGACCTGTTCCTCCGGCCTGGGCCGGCCCCAGGTATTGACGGTATGCGCGATGGAGTATTTGCGCAGCAGGTCCATGTCTTCCTCGGGCACGCCGAGAAAATGCAGCGCCACGGTCAGCGGCACTTCCCACAGCATCTGGTCGACCAGGTCGGCACGGCCGTCGTCGACGAAGCGGTCGACATACTCGCGCGCGAGCTTGCGCACCATGGGTTCGTGATGCTTGAGTTCCTCGGGCGTAAACGGCGCCATCAGCACGCGGCGGCGCGGCATGTGCGCTGGCTCGTCTTCGTTGACGAGCGTGCGGTTCATGGCGTAGCCGTAGGACGCCAGCACGGCGTTGGCTTCCGGCCCCGTCGGCGTGATCTTCTCCAGCGCGATGGAGGGGCTGAAGGTCAGGTTGTCGCGGAAGATCGCCTTGATGTCGTCGTAGCGCGTCACCACCCAGTAGCCCAGCCTGGGGCTGTAGAAGACCGGCTCCTGCTCGCGCGCCCAGCGCACGTACTCGGGCGGGTCCTGCTGGTAGCCATCCTCGAAGGGATCGAAGCTGGCTGCGCCTGGGCTGACCGGGCAGCCGGTGGGCGAGCGCTGCGCTGTCAGCAAGCGATGGTCAACGGGACATCCCGAGGCGTGTGGATTGGGGGTAGCGTTGGCCATGCTTGTTGCTCCGTGTTCTCGTTTGCGGGGGGCGGGTGCGGTGCGCCGCGGCTACTCCAGCGTGATCTTCAGGTCGCGGATCAGCTTGTGCCAGCGCGTGGTCTCGCTGCGCAGCAGTTCGGCGTACTGCGCCGGCGTGTTGCCGACCGGCTCCACGCCGAAGTCCACCAGCCGCTTGTTGACGGCCGGGTCCTTGATCGCGGCCACCACCTGCTTGTTCAGCGTGGCGACGATCTCCGGCGGCGTGGCGGCGGGCACCACCATGCCCACCAGCGCGGCAGCCTCCACGTTCTTGTAGCCTGCCTCGGCAAAGGTCGGCACGTCGGGCAACTGGGGCAGGCGGGTCGGGTTGGCCACGGCCAGCGCCTTGACCTTGCCGCCCTTGATGAAACCCGCGCCCGCGGCCAGGTCGACCATCATGGCCGGGACCTGGCCGCCGGCCACGTCGGCCAGCGCGGGTGCCGCGCCGCGATAGGGCGCGTGGACCATGTTCAGCCCGGCCTCCACCTTGAGCAGTTCCATGGCGAGATGGTGCGGGCTGCCGGCGCCGGCCGAGGCGTAGTCGATGCCGCCCGGCTTGGATTTGGCGCGGGCGACGAACTCCTGCACGGTGTTGACGTTCATGCCCGGGCCCACCACCAGGATCATCGGAAAGCGGCCCAGCAAGGTGACCGGCGCCAGGTCCTTGACCGGGTTGTAGGACAGCGTTTTGTACAGCGCCGGGTTGAACACCAGCGTGCCGTTGTCCGCCGACAGCACCGTGGAGCCGTCCGCCGGCGCGCGTGCGGTTTCCGCCGCGCCGATGGCGGTATTGCCACCTGGCTTGTTGTCCACCAGCACGGGCTGGCCAAGCCGGGTCGAGAGGGCCTGGCCGATGGAGCGCGCCAGGAAGTCAGAGCCGCCGCCGGCGGCGTACGGCACGATCCAGCGCACCGGCTTGGCGGGGTAGGCCGGCTCGGCGGCAGCGGTGGCCGCCAGCATGGGGATGGCGGCCAGGCCAAGGCCTGCGGCGATGCATTTGCGGATGGTGATCATCTTGTCTCCTGTTCCCGTTTGGGTGCCGGTCGAGGCGTGGCGCGGTCCGGCGTTGTTATGCGTAAATGATATACGCATTGCGTAATATGGCGATGCGGGTTAACGTGGGTTTGATGCCGCATCCCCTTGCACGGCACTAGAATCTCCGCCCATGAAGACAAGAATCGACCCAGGCGCCTCACACGCCTCACGCGCCTCACGTACATCAGGAGATCCCGCTGATCCCGCCGAAGCGGCCATGCCCGCTGGGCCGCCGGCGCGCGAGCGCCGCCAGCGCGTGCAATCGGCGCAGACCGGCATGACGGTGCTCAAGGGCCTGGCCAGCCTCGGCGGGCGCGCCAGCCTGACCGCGCTGGCCGCGCATATCGGCGAGAGCCCGGCCAAGGTGCACCGCTACCTGGCCAGCCTGATCGACGAGGGGCTGGTGGCGCAGGCGTCGGCATCGCAGCAGTACTTCCTGGGCGTGGAGGCCATGCTGATCGGCCTGGCAGCGATGCGGCAGGTCGATCCGATCCGCATCGCCGAGCCGTCGCTGGTCCGCCTGCGCGAGAGCCTGGACGTGACCTGCTTTGTGGCGGTGATGGGCAACAAGGGCCCGACCATCGTGCGCTTCGAGGAGCCGGGGCTGCCCGTGACGGTCAATGTGCGGGTGGGCTCGGTGATGCCGATGCTGTGGTCGGCCACGGGCCGCGCGCTGCTGGGCTTGCTGGACGAACCGCGTGTGCGGGCGATGGCGGAAGAAGAGCTCGCGGCGGCGCCGGCGGACCTGCGCGCGCAACTGGATCGCGACGACCCCATTGGCGCGCTGCGGCGCGAAGTGCAGGCCGCCGGGTGCGCGGTGGTGCGCGATACCAACCTGAAGGGCATCAGCGCCGTGGCGGCGCCGCTGTACGACTACACGGGCCGCATCTGCGCGGTGCTTACCGCGCTGGGCGCCACCGGCGGCTTCGATGCGTCGATGGACGGACCCATCGCCGTGGCCGTGCGCCATGAGGCGCGGGTCGCCAGCGGGTTGCTGGGCTACGGCGCGGCGCCGCCGGGCGGCGGCGCCTGAATCCAGGCTGAACCGGCCTGGCCGGTCCGCTGACGTGCTGGCTTACAGCTTGCGTTCGCCGCCGAGCGCGGCGGTCAGGTCCGACAGCAGGTTGGCCAGTTCGCCGGCCATCATGGTGAAGTCGCCGTCGAAGCGTTCTTCGTCGTCGCGGGCGCTCGGGTCGGCCTGCTCCTTGATCACGTCCAGCGGGGCCACGCGCTTGATGGTCAGCGACTCGGTGAGCACGAAGGACACGCGGTCATTCCAGGTCATTGCCAGGCGCGTGCAGCGCTTGCCGGCGGCAATGTGGCGGCGCAGGTCCTCGGCATCCAGCGGATGGCGCACATAGCGCACCGTGGCCTTGCTCTCGGCGCTGGATTGCAGCTCCATTTCCTGGTCGAGGGTGAAGCCGGCCGGGGCCGTGTCGGTGGCCAGCCAGTCGGTCATGGCGGTGACCGGTGACTGGTTCACATGCAGGTTGTCCAGCGGCAGCGGGTCGATGGCCTTGAACAGCAGGCCGCGCACTTCATCGGCCTTGGCCGGGGCGGCGGCGTCGATGGCGAGCCAGCCGTTGACCGGGTCGATCCACACGCGGGTGTCGCGCCGGATGCTGAACGCGCGCGGCAGCAGCTCTTCGGTGACCTGCTCCTTGAGCTCGCGCATCTGCTTGCGGCCGGGCTTGAAGCCTTGCTGCTCTTCCAGCTCCACGGCGCGGGCCTTGGTGACCTGGTTGACCACGGTGGACGGCAGCAGCTTCTTTTCGGTGCGCATGGTCAGCAGCAACTGCTTGCCGACCTGGTGGACGAGCGCGCCGTTGTCACGCGGCGAGGCCCAGCCCTGGGTTTGCATCTCCAGGCTGGTGCCAGGGAAAAATGCGTGGCGCGCCAGGCATTCCTCGACCTCTTCGGCGGCGAGGGACCACGGTGCGGACAGACGGTGCAGCTGGAGATTCTTGAACCACATGTGAATTCGGCCAAAGGGACGGATTCTAGCCGGTTAGCGTGGCGCATGCGGTAACAATGCGTGAGGGAGTCTGGCCGGTGTGGCGGCGCCGCGGCAGCAGGGCCGGAAAAAGCCGGGGGCCGGGCTGCCCGCAACCCGGCCCCCCGCATACAGGCCGGCCCCAGGCCGGCACGCTGCGTGCTCTCAGATGTCGAGCTTGCTGATCTTCGAGCCTTCCAGGCTCACGCCGGCCATCAGGCCCGCGTTGGTGACCACGAAGCCAACGACGGGCTGCTGGGCGGTATTGGTGTCCAGGGTGCCATTGGCGCCAATCTTGGCCAGCGCCACGGTAGCGTCTACGCCGGCGGTCCAGCCGCTGCTGGCGACGAACTTGTCGAGCGCTTCCTGGGTCATGAACATCAGGATGATGGCCTTGGATTGCGCACCGATCTGCCAGCCGACCGAGCCCGAGATGATGCGGTAATAGCCACGGTTGGCGCCGCCCGCGCGCAGCGCGCCATCGCCATATTCGCCACCCACGACGAAGCCGGCCGAGAGCACGTTGGGGAAGACCAGGATGCCGCGCGCGCGGTTGGCGAGTTCGCGCGAACCCTTCGCCGTTTCATACAGCTTGTTGAGCGTACCATCCACGCCGCCATCGATCTCGCGGCGCTTGGCGGCCTTGTCGGTGGGTGCATCGGGCGTGGTCGTACACGCGCCCAGCAGGCCTGAACTTGCCACTACCAGCCCAGCCCCTACCGTCAGAAACGATCTGCGTTCCATGCTCACTCTCCTGATTGTTTTACCTCTTACGGCACCGGATACCCCGGAGCCACTCTGCGCATCCCAATAAAGGATAGGCGTAATCAGCACTTGTAGAAACTTGAAATCTCGCCGCAAGCCTGATTCTCGGGTTCTCCCGAAGAACCGGGGTATTCGCACCGTTTCTGTAGAAATATACAAAACAATCTTGCCAATGGCTGTAGGACTGAGGCTGCATTCTGGCGCGCGGCGTCCTACAAGCACGGGCGCCTCGCAACAACCTGTTTCATCTGGACAGGAACCCGGCCGGGCTGGATAAGTCCATGACACATGAAATCCGTTCTCGCCCTCATCCCCGTCACCTTGCTGGCAGCGGCTTGCGCTTCGCAAGTGCCCGCCAATCCGCAAGCCTCCGCCGAAGCCAACGACCAATGGCAATCGCTGCGTGCCGCTTACACCACGTGCGCCAAGGACCAGGCCGATGCCGGCATGGCCGGCGGCGCCTCCGCGCAGGATCTCGCCAGTGCTGCGCTCAAGGCCTGCCGGCCTCGGCTCGACGCCATGCACGCGGCATTTCGCGATTACCTGGATGCACAGATGGTGTCCTCGCATGGCCGCGACGGCGCGCGCCAGGCCGCCGACCGTGTGAGCCGGGATACCGAAGCCAAGACTCGCAACTACCTGGTCCGCTATGTCGAGCGGGAGCGCTACACTGCCAAGGCGCAATGACACGCGCAATAACGCGGCGAGGCCTGCGCTTGCGTTCCGATAGCGCTGCGGCACGGCTGTGGTGTAATGCGCGGGCGCCGGCGCGCATTCCTGCCTCGTACCTGCTCACCAGGCCGTCGCGCCCCACCGACCTTGCCCACACCTTATTGCGGTCCCTTCCCGATGACTCTCTCCCCCGAACGCTTGCAACTTGCTCATGAGCGTTTTCTCGCCGACAACCCCGAAGTGGTGGCGCTGCTCAAGGTCATCACCCCGCGCCACGCGCACGCCGTCGGCATGAGCGTGGAAGCCTTCCAGCTCTCGGAACTGGAGCGCGCCATCGGCCGCGAAGCCAGGCTCCGGCGCCTCACCGTCGAGGAGCTGCTGCTGGTGTACCTGGGCGAGCGCGCAGCGCCGGCGCCGCGGCGCTAGATGCGCTAGCCGCCGCCATTCCCGGTGCCGGTCTTGCCGCGCGCCGGGCTCAGGAACGCCCAGGCGCATGCTGCCCCGCCGGCAGCCAGCAGCGCCGACAGCAGCATGACCCAGCGAAAGCCGGCCACGAAGGCGCCGTCCACCGCTTGCCGGACGGCCGCTTTTACCTGCGGGTCCGTGGCCGCCGGCAGCGCGATGGCGGCGAGCTTCGCGCGTTGCGCCTGCACGGACCGCGCCACCTGCGCCGACACCGCGCCGCTGGCCACCGACTGGCCAAGCGAGCGGTCCAGCCGGTAGTCGAACACGCGCACCATCACGATCCCCAGCAAGGCAATCGCCAGCAGCGTGGCCACGCGTGCCGCCGCATTGTTGATGCCGGACGCTGTGCCGGCCGTGCCCGGCGGCACCGCGTTCATGACGGTGGTGGTCAGCGGCGCCACGCTGATCGTCATGCCCGCGCCGAGCACCAGCACCGCGGGAAAGTAGGTCAGCCAGTAGCTGCCGCCGCTGGCGGCGGCATCGGGCAATGCAAACAGCGCGAAACCCGCTGCCGCTACCAGCGGGCCCACGATCAGTGGCTTGCGCGCGCCATGCCGGTCCACCAGCCCGCCGGCCCAGCCGGACAGCAGGAACATCAGCAGGATGARCGGCAGCAAGGCGGCACCGGCCTGCGTCGACGAATAGCCCTGCACCTGGATCAGGYTAAGCGGGAAGAAGAACAGGCCACCGCCCAGCGCCGCGTAAAGCAGCAA
>NZ_JBFTSF010000250.1:0-9577 GCF_056399905.1 Cupriavidus sp. 01L46 | reverse complement strand
GCCCTGGGCGCGGCGAAGCGCTGCGTGTTCGCCGGCGCTACTGCATTCGCCCTGCCGCTCCCGGAGAGGCTGTCCCAGGTGCAGCGGCGTCGCGACTACCGGGCAGAGACGCTGGACTACAACTACACGTTCGAGACCGGGTTGCCCGACGGCACCACGCTCATCCTGGACATTGCCGACTTATCGGCTTCCGGCGTGGGACTGCGCTCGCGCACGCCGGGGACCACGATGCTGGCCGCCGGGACGGTGCTCCCCAGAGGCATCCTCAGCTTCGGCACGCTGGCCAGGCTCGAGGTCAGCGTGCGCGTAGTGCGTTACCAACTGGTGAACACAGCCGATGATGTGGTACACCACTACGGCTGCGAATTCGTCGCGTTCGATCAGGCTGCCTTGCTCGCCTGAGCCCCCCCTTTCTCGGAGCCATCCATGTCCCACCCGCATCGCGTCATCGGCGCCCTGCTGCTTTCGATGTTCTCGCTGACGGCAACGGCACGCGACTCGCTGTGCACGAAGGACGAACAAGTTGCGTTCTCCTGTACCGTCAAGGGCAACAAGCTTGTGTCGCTCTGCGCCTCGCCGGACCTGTCCAAGACCAAGGGGTATGTGCAGTACCGCTTTGGCAAGAAGGGCGCCGTCGAACTTGCGTACCCGAAACTCACGGATGATCCGCGCAAGCACTTCCGCTGGGGTGTCACGGCATACTCCGGCGGCGGCACCGATTACTTCAGGTTCTCCAACGGAGGCTACGACTATGTGGTCTATGCCGGCAGCGGCAAGGGCTGGGAGAAGGAAGGGCTGGTCGTGGAGAAAGACCAGAAGCGCATCGCCAGCCTGCCTTGTCGTGATGGCGGGCTCGGCCCCGACAACTGGGCGGTGATGTATTCCGCAGGCTTGCCGGAACTGGACCAGGGCAAGCCCGCGGAACAGTTCGACATGCCTTGAGGCGCGGCTGGCTCAGAGACGCACCTCAGCGACGCACTATTGCACTATTCTCCTAGCGCGCGGCGCGCCCACGCACCCGTGATGCGCCGCGCCTCCTCCTTTAGCCGGCGCGCCATCTTCGCCTCGCGAGACAGGATCCGCTCGCTCAGTGCCGCCACGCTCAACGCGCCCAGCGGGCGGCCTTCGTAGTCAAGCAGCGGCACGGCGATGCCGCCCATCTTGTCGACCACCCAATCCAGGAACAAGGCATGGCCGCGCGCACGGGCGGCCTCGATCTGCTCGCCGATCACCTCGGCCGTGAGGCGCGGGTAACGTGCGCACTGCGCCTTGCCTAGCCGGGTCCGCGCGGTGCGCTCGGCTTCCGGCATCCAGGCGAGCACCGCCAGGCTGCCTGCGCCCACCCCGAGCGGGCGGCGTGTGCCGATCTCGACATAGTTGGCGCGGATCGGGAACGTGCCCAGCTCGATATCCGCCACCACCGATTCGCCCCGGCTGGCCAGGGTCAGCACGGCGGTATCCTCGAACTCCTCCACCAGCCGCTCCAGGCTCGGCCGCGCCAGCGCGCGCAGGTCGACCCGGCGCTGGGCCACGTCGGCCAGCTGAAAAATCTCCGGGCCGATGCCAAAGCGCCGGCTGGCATCGCGGGTGACAAAGCCTTCGGCCACCAGCAACTCCAGCAGGCGCGACGCGGTAGCCGGGTCCAGCCCGGTGGCACGCGCCACGTCGGACAAGCGGCGCACTTGCGGGTCGGACAGGGCACGCAGGATCCAGAGGGCGCGTTGCACTGGCGAGGCGCGGGAGGTGCGCTCGGCTTCGTGACTCATGTCCGGTCCTTGCGGGTGATGGGCGAGGCGGACAGGCAATATGGCAAGGACATTGAACCTGGGCGGCGCCGCGTGGGTGGAACGGGCATTTAAGCCGCAGCCGCCGGCCCGGTCAACCAAGCCGGCCAGCCAACCCACGTTTTTGGCCAAACAGGGGGCGCCCAGGGCCAAATCGGCCGCTTCGGGCATCCGTGGCCAGCCGGATCGACGTATAGTCTCTGCTGACAAGAGACGCCGCGCCCGGGCTTGTACCGCGCGGCGCCGCCTTATGTCCCCAGATATCGGGCGGGCGCCCTGGCTGCCAGCCACTACCAAGGAAAACCATCATGAAGACCAAAGCCGCCATCGCCTGGAAAGCCGGCGCCCCGCTGACCGTGGAAGAAGTGGACCTGGACGGCCCGCGCGCCGGCGAAGTGCTGGTGGAGATCAAGGCCACGGGTATTTGCCATACCGACTACTACACACTGTCCGGCGCCGACCCGGAGGGCATCTTCCCGGCCATCCTGGGCCACGAAGGCGCCGGCATCGTCACCGACGTGGGCCCGGGCGTGACCTCGCTCAAGCCGGGCGACCACGTGATCCCCCTCTACACGCCGGAATGCCGCCAGTRCAAGTTCTGCCTGTCGCGCAAGACCAACCTTTGCCAGGCCATTCGCTCGACCCAGGGCAAGGGCCTGATGCCCGACGGCACCTCGCGCTTTTCCATCGATGGCAAGCCGATCTTCCATTACATGGGCACCTCCACCTTTGCCAACCACATCGTGGTGCCTGAGATCGCGCTGGCCAAGATCCGCCCGGATGCGCCGTTCGACAAGGTTTGCTACATCGGCTGCGGCGTGACCACCGGCGTGGGCGCGGTGCTGTTTACCGCCAAGGTGGAAGCCGGCGCGAACGTGGTGGTGTTCGGCCTCGGCGGCATCGGCCTGAACGTGATCCAGGCGGCCAAGATGGTGGGCGCGGACAAGATCATCGGCGTGGACCTGAACCCGGGCCGCGAAGCCATGGCGCGCAAGTTCGGCATGACGCATTTCATCAACCCGAACGAAGTCGAGAACGTGGTGGACCATATCGTGCAGCTGACCGATGGCGGCGCCGACTACTCGTTCGAATGCATCGGCAACACCAAGGTCATGCGCCAGGCGCTGGAGTGTTGTCACAAGGGCTGGGGCAAGTCCATCATCATCGGCGTGGCCGAGGCCGGCGCGGAAATCTCCACCCGTCCGTTCCAGCTGGTGACCGGGCGCGAATGGAAGGGCTCGGCCTTCGGCGGCGCGCGCGGGCGCACCGATGTGCCCAAGATCGTCGACTGGTACATGGAGGGCAAGCTCAACATCGACGACCTGATCACMCACACCTTGCCGCTGGAGCGCATCAACGAAGGCTTCGACCTGATGAAGCGCGGCGAGTCGATCCGCTCGGTAGTGCTGTACTGAGGCCGGCCATGCTCGAGCTTCTCTCCGAGCACGGCTGCTTCGGCGGCGTGCAGCGCTTCTATCGCCACGCATCGGCCACCATCGGCCTGCCGATGCGGTTCTCGGTGTTCCTGCCCGCGCAGGCGCTGGTCCAGCCCGAGCTGCGCCTGCCCGCGCTGTTCTACCTGGCCGGCCTGACCTGTACCGACGAAACCTTCATGATCAAGGCCGGCGCCCAGCGCTATGCCGCCGAGCACGGCCTGATCCTGGTGGCGCCGGATACCAGCCCGCGCGACACCGGCATTGCCGGCGAGGCCGAGTCGTGGGATTTCGGCGTGGGGGCGGGCTTCTACCTGGACGCCACGCAGGCGCCGTGGAGCCAGTACTGGCGCATGGAAAGCTACGTGACGCAGGAACTGTTCGACCTGGTCACCACGGTGCTGCCGGCCGATGCGCAGCGCGTCGGCATCTTCGGCCACTCGATGGGCGGGCACGGCGCCCTGGTGCTGGCGCAGCGTCACCCCGGGCGCTTGCGCTCGGTGTCGGCGTTTGCGCCAATCGCCGCGCCCATGCGTTGCCCCTGGGGTGAGAAAGCATTCAGCCGCTACCTGGGCGAGGACCGCGCCAGCTGGGTGCAGTACGATGCCTCGGCGCTGATGGCGCGCCAGGCAAAGGCGCCCTTCCCCCGCGGCATCCTGGTCGACCAGGGCCTGGCCGACAAATTCCTCGCCGAGCAGTTGTATCCGGAGGTCTTCGAAGCCGCGTGCGCCGCCGTTGGGCAGCCGCTGCTGCTGCGCCGGCACGAGGGCTACGATCACGGCTACTACTTCATCTCCACCTTGATGGAAAACCATATCCGGCACCACGCAGCGCAGCTTTGAACTACACACGGCGCGGCGCCGATGGCAGCGTGCTGACCCAACACGACACCCATACCATGAGCAACCTGTCCGCCATCGAACTCAAGGCCTTCGTGCCTGCCCGCGATTTCGCGCTCTCCAAGCAGTTCTACCAGGACCTGGGTTTCGTCATGCCGTGGAGCGACGACAGCCTGGCCTACCTGCACCACGGATCGTGCAGCTTCATGCTGCAGAATTTCTACGTGCGGGACCTGGCCGAGAACCTGATGATGCACCTGCTGGTGGAGGACGTCGGGGCTTGGTGGGACAAGGTCAACGCGCAGGACCTCGCCGGGCGCTACGGCGTGAGGCTGGTGCCGCCGCAGGACCAGCCGTGGAAGATGCGGGATTTCGTGCTGCTGGACCCATCCGGGGTACTGTGGCGTATCGGGCAGAACCTGGAGTAGAACCGCCTCGCTTTGGGCAGGCGGCGCCGCTTGGTAATACGTTGAAACAAGCCGGTGGCCGCTGAAACGGAATCCGCCGGGCGCCGCGTTGCCCGCTGGCACGCCATGCTGCTAGCATCCCCCGGGAACGCGACCACCCCGAAGGCCATCACGATGCGCCGCAGCGCCCGCACTCTCCGCCTGATTCCCGTGGCGGCCTCGTTACTGCTCTCCTGCGCCGCCTTTGCGCAAGGCTCGCCCGCCGGCGGCGACGAAGCCATGAACGCGATCCAGAGCAACTTCGCGCGCATGACGCCTTCGCCGCGCACGGTGGACAGCATCAACCAGGAGTTGCGGCAGAACCACGCCGCGCCGGTCGGGACCAGCGCGCGTGGCGGCGGCCGCGGCCGGGGGCGCCAGCGCTCGCAAGACAGCACGCAGAACGGCACCGGTGGCACGGGCGCCGATACGCCGGCGAGCCAGGATCCGGGCCTTCACGCCAACGCGCCCTCCGCCGCCACATCGCCCGCCACAGGCAACCCGTAAGTGCCGCGCTATGGCTGCACGGCCCCAAACCGCTCGCGGTACTCGCGCGGCGTGATACCTAGCTGACGCAGGAACGCGCGCCGCAGCCCTTCATCCGACCCAAAGCCGGTGCGCGCGGCAATAGCCTTGAGCGGCAGCTCTCCTTGCTCCAGCAGCCGCCGCGCCCCTTCGATGCGCGCCGACTCGATGAACGCCATCGGGCTGGCACCCGCCTCCCGCGCAAACACGCGCCGGAAATTGCGCTCGCTCATCGCCACCCGCCCCGCCATTTCCTCCAGCGTGAAATCGTGTGCCAGGTTGGACAGGATCCAGTCCTGCACCCCGCGAATGCCGGCATGGCTGGTCGCCTGGCTGGCCAGGTGAAGGCTGTACTGCGATTGCCCGCCCGGGCGCTTGAGGTAGACCACCAGCTCGCGCGCCAGGTATAGGGCCAGGTCCCGGCCGAGATCCTCTTCCACCACGGCCAGCGCCAGGTCGATGCCGGCGGTCACCCCGGCGGACGTCCACAGGTTGCCCTGGCGGATGAAGATGGCATCCGCATCCACCTCCACGGCCGGAAAGCGCTGGCGCAGCAGCGTGGCCACGCTCCAGTGCGTGGTGGCGCGGCGCCCGTCCAGCACGCCCGCCGCCGCCAGGAAGAAGGTGCCCGAACACAGCGCAATCAATCGTCCGATGCGTGGCGCCACCGCGCGTGCCCACGGCACGATGCCTTCGGCATCGCCCATGGCCCGCTCGATGTCGCGCGCGCCGACAATCACCGCGATATCCGGCAGCAGCACGGGATCGAGCCGCGCCGTGGCCTCCAGCGTCATCAGCGTGTCCGAGCGCACCGGGCCGGCCTCCAGCGCCACCACCCGCGTGGCATAGGCCGGTGGCTGCCCGAGCTGGGCCAGCCGCACATTGGCGTAGTCGAACACCGTCATCGGGCCGATCGCCTCCATGGCCTTGAAGCCGGGATACACCACGATATCCACCCGCCTTGGGGCGGTGACTGCCTGCGCTTGCATCGATCTGACCGGAGCGGAAAGCGGCGATCTTAACCCAGCGGACTGCCGGCCACCGCCTCCGTACAAGCATATGCAGCAGCCGCATTAGTCGCTGGGCGTGCAAGCTTGTGCCAACAAATTCGTTCTATTGCAGTGAACCTGTTCTTAGCATGGTGCATATCGTCCACATCCCACCACATCGGGCATACCGCTGCCTAACGAGGAGTGTCATGCATCAAGAGCCAGAGCAACCGTTGGCCGACCACCGTCCCGCGTCCGCGGACAACCCGCGCAGCACCACCGCCCTGAGCCGCCGCGGCTGGCTACAKGCAGCCGGCACGCTGGCCGTGGCCAGCGGCATCGCGCCCTTTGTCTGGACGTCCCGGGCCAGCGCCGCCGGGCAGCTCAAGCCGATCAAGCTGGCCTGGAACGCCAGCGGCGTGTGCCTGGCGCCGGTCGCCGCCGCGGTGAAGGAAGGCATCTTCCGCAACCATGGGCTGGAGGTGGAGCTGATCAACTTCGGCGGCTCCACCGACCAGTTGCTGGAAGCCATCGCCACCAAGAAGGCCGACGCGGGCGTGGGCATGGCGCTGCGCTGGCTCAAGCCGCTGGAGCAGGGTTTTGACGTGAAGCTGACCGCCGCCACCCACGGCGGCTGCATGCGGCTGCTCACCCTGCGCAATTCCGGCGTGACCGACCTGAAGAGCCTCAAGGGCAAGACGGTGGCGGTCAGCGACATGGCCAGCCCGGCCAAGAATTTCTTCTCCATCCTGCTGGCCAAGCGCGGCATCGACCCGGTGCGCGACGTGCAGTGGCGCCAGTACCCGGCGGACCTGCTCGGCATCGCGCTGGAAAAAGGCGAGGCCCAGGCCGCCGCCGATGGCGATCCGCGCACCTACCTGCTGCGCAAGGAACGCAGCCTGGTCGAGGTGGCCACCAACCTGTCGGATGAATACGCCAACCGCTCCTGCTGCGTGCTGGGGATCCGCGGCAGCCTGCTGCGCGAGGACAAGCCGGCCGCCGCCGCGCTCACGCACGCCGTGCTGCAGGCGCAGGACTGGACGGTAGCCCACCCGGAAGAAACCGCCCGGCATTTCGCCGAGTTCGCCAAGGTACCGCAGGCCGATGTGGTGGCCATGCTCAAGAGCCACACCCATGGCCACCATCCGGTCGGCGCGGACCTGAAGAAGGAACTGGCGCAGTACACGGACGAGCTCAAGCTGGTGTCGGTCATCCGGCCGGGCACCGATTCCAACAAATTCGCGGAGCGCATCTATGCCAACGTTCTCGGCTGAAGGGCAACACGGCGCGCATGGCTTGCAGGATGCGCACGATGATTTCCTGGCCGTGCCCGCGCCCGCCGTGCCGCGCGTCTGGCTGGGTGGCGCGCTGGCCGCGGCGGCCTGGCTGAGCGTGGCGGCCATCGTCAAGTTCTGGCCGGAGCCGGAGGACTGGCCGCTGACCCATGAGACCGCCTCGCTGTTCGCGGGCATTGCCGCGGTGCTGCTGGTGCTGGCCTTCGTGCAGCACCGGCTGGGCGGCATTGGCGCCTCGTTGCGCCGCGCCGGGCCATGGCTGCTGGTGCTGGCGGTGCTGACCTTCATCTGGGAAGTGGTGACCGCCAAGCTCGGGCTGTTGCCGCGCCCGTTCTTCGCGCCACCGCAGGCGCTTGTCGAAGTCTTTGTCGAGGACTATGCGCGGCTGGCAGAGGCGGTGGCGCATTCGTTGCGCCTGCTGGCCACCGGCTACCTGCTGGGCGCGCTGGCGGGCTTCCTGACCGGCGTGTCCATCGGCTGGTCGACCCGCGCGGGCTACTGGGTCCATCCAGTGCTGCGCCTGTTGGGCCCGCTGCCGGCCACGGCCTGGCTGCCGATCGTGTTCTTCGCCTTTCCCAGCAGCGCCAGCGCCGCCACCTTCCTGGTGGCGCTGGCCACGTGGTTCCCGGTCACGGTACTGACCTGGTCCGGCGTGGCGGCGGTCGACCCGGCGTACTACGACGTGGCGCGCACGCTCGGCGCCAAGGAGCGTTTCCTGGTGCTCAAGGTGGCGGTGCCCGCGGCGCTGCCCAGCGTGTTCGTTGGCTTGTTCATGGGCCTTGGCGCGTCGTTCTCGGTGCTGGTGGTGGCCGAGATGCTGGGCGTCAAGTCCGGGCTGGGCTGGTATCTGCAATGGGCCCAGGGCTGGGCCGCCTACGCCAGCATGTACGGCGCGCTGCTGGTCATGGCGATCATCTTCTCGGGGCTCATCACGCTGCTGTTCCGCTCGCGGGATCGCCTGCTGGCATGGCAAAAAGGAGTGGTCAAATGGTAAGCGCCGTGCTCGACAAACCCGCCCAGGCCCAACCTGCGCAAGCCGCTACCGGCAGGGCCAGCGCCAGCAACGGCGTGCGCCTGGCGATCGACCAGGTGAGCCACCATTTCACGCTGCGCGACCAGGTGTTGCCGGTGCTCAGCCGCGTCAGCCTGACGGCCGATCCGGGCGAATTCGTGGCCCTGCTCGGGCCCAGCGGCTGCGGCAAGTCCACCCTGCTGCGGCTCGTTGCCGGGCTGGAGCCGCCGCGGCGCGGCACGCTGGCAGTGGATGGCGTGCCAATCAGCGGGCCGGACCCCAGCCGGGTGGTGGTGTTCCAGGACCCGACGCTGTATCCGTGGCGCACCGTATGGGACAACGCCGCGCTGGGCCTGGAGGCTCGCGGCTTGCTCGGCAGCCAGCGCGAGCGCGTGGACGATGCGCTGGCGCGCGTCGGCCTGACCGAGTTCGCGCGGGCCTATCCGCGCCAGTTGTCCGGCGGCATGGCGCAACGCGCCGCGCTGGCGCGTGCGCTGGTCAACGAGCCGCGCTTGCTGATCCTCGACGAACCGCTGGGCAAGCTCGATTCCCTCACACGCCTGAGCATGCAAGGCGAACTGGTTTCGCTGTGGCAGCGCTCGCGCTTTACCGCGCTGCTGGTCACCCACGACGTGGAAGAAGCGCTGCTGCTGGCAACCCGCGTGATCGTGTTCAGCGAACGCCCCGCCCGCATCACGGCGGAAATCAAGATCGATCGCGATTACCCGCGCCACCGCGACGATCCCGAGCTGATCCGGCTGCGCCGCGAGATCCTGGGCCTGCTGGGGCTGGGCCAGGGATGGTAAACCATGCCCGATGAGCTCTGGCATCTGAACGGCAGAGGGTGGCTGGGCCCGCATGCGGTGCAAGCGCGCGATCCAGCGCGCGCCCTGCCCCGCATACCGCCGGCAGCGCTGCGTGCTGCGCGGCGCGCGGCAGGCGCCATGGCGCTGGCCGCCAGCGCCATGGCCRTGCCGCTTTGGCTGTTCACGGGGGCACCCTGGCAAGCCCAACCGGCCGAGCCCGGCCCGCTGCTCCTGCAGGCTCGGGCGCGCGGCGAGCTGGTGGTGGGCGTGCACGCCTATCCGCGCCCCACGCCACCGGGCCAGCCCCTGGTCGCGGAGCCCGACCCGGGCGAGGCCGCGCTGGCCGCCGAGCTCGGCCGCGCACTGGGCGTGCCGGTGAGGCTGCGTCATCTGCCTGTTGCGGGCTTCGGCAAGAGCGCCAACGCGGATGTCGACCTCGCCTTCGGCG
>NZ_JBFTSF010000249.1:0-9703 GCF_056399905.1 Cupriavidus sp. 01L46 | reverse complement strand
GGGTTCCAGCACGAATACGCCGCTGCCGACGCGCACCTCGATATAGCCGCCGATCTCGAGCGCGATCAATGCTTCGCGCAACGTCGAGCGTGCGACGTTGAGCTGCTCGGCCAGCTCGCGCTCCGCCGGCAGGCGCTCGCCGGGGGCGAACTCGCCTGCGCTGATTTTCTTGGCAATCTGGTCGGCGATCAGCCGGTAAAGGCGCTGCGCTGAAACCGCTTGAAGTAAGGACATGAAGGCAAGGCCGCTGCAAATTGACTGATGGTCTGATCAATACAGCAAAACCCGGTGTCTGTTCAAGGGGCAGGGCGGGTTTCTCCCGGCGTTCCGGGCTGCCTGAGGGGTGCCAGCGGGAGTGGTCCGGCCAATACGGCCTCGGATTGGCAGCAAACCGGCCACGTGCTCCGGATTCCATCGGTCGTCTTTTCCGCACATCGCAGCACGCGTCCTGGGCAAAACGTGAAGACATCGCCCTCAATTGGACGGACCACCCAGTCAAAAAATCAAAAAATTTGGCAATTTTTCCGCGAAGGCCATAGAATTGGTCCGGCCACCGGTTGAGTTATAACGCCCGTGACACAAAAAGCGGCTTTAGCGCCATCCGGAGGGTCGCACTGGTCTGACCCGAAGCCTGACCCGAAGCGCTTTCCCCCGGTTTCCCGGCCGGCCCCTCGTGGCGCCGGCCGCCCAGATCCAGACAAGACAGCAGGACACCAATGCAATGGAGCACGCAATGAAGAACGCAGACCTGGTACGCCGCAAAGATGCCGCCACGCCCCGTGGCGTTGGTGTGATGTGCAACTTCTATGCCGAGCGCGCCGAGAACTCGGAGCTGTGGGATGTCGAAGGCAACCGCTACATCGACTTCGCGGCCGGCATCGCGGTGCTCAATACCGGTCACCGCCATCCGCGCCTGGTGCAAGCCATGCAGGCACAGATGGAGCGCTTCACGCACACCGCCTACCAGATCGTGCCCTACGCCAGCTATATCGAGCTGGCCGAGAAGATCAACGCCCGCGCGCCCGGCGCGTTCGCCAAGAAGACCGMGTTTTTCACCACCGGCGCCGAGGCCGTCGAGAACGCCATCAAGATTGCCCGTGCGGCCACCGGGCGCCCCGGCGTCATTGCCTTCTCCGGCGGCTTCCACGGCCGCACCATGATGGGCATGGCGCTGACCGGCAAGGTCGTGCCGTACAAGGTGGGGTTCGGCCCGTTCCCGGGCGACGTGTTCCACGCGCCGTACCCGTACGGGTTGCATGGCGTGAGCGTGCAGGATTCGATCAACGCCCTGCACCAGCTGTTCAAGGCGGATGTGGACCCGAAGCGGGTCGCGGCCATCATCTTCGAGCCGGTCCAGGGCGAGGGCGGTTTCAACGTGGCGCCCGCCGAGTTCGTGCGCGCGCTGCGCGGCATCTGCGACGAGCACGGCATCCTGCTGGTGGCTGATGAAGTGCAGACCGGCTTCGGCCGCACCGGCAAGCTCTTCGCCATGGAGCACTACGGCGTCACGCCGGACCTGACCACCATGGCCAAGAGCCTGGCCGGCGGCATGCCTTTGTCGGCCGTTTGCGGCCGGGCCGAGATCATGGACGCGCCGGCCCCCGGCGGGCTGGGCGGCACCTACGCTGGCAACCCGCTGGCGGTGGCCTCGGCGCTGGCGGTGCTGGACGTGCTGGAGAGCGAGAAGCTGATCGAGCGCGGCGCCGCGCTCGGCCAGCGGCTGCAGGACAAGCTGGCTGGCCTGAAATCGCGCGTGCCGGAGATCGGCGAGGTCCGCGGCCTGGGCGCCATGATTGCCGTGGAATTCCGCAAGGCCGACGGCCGCCCCAATCCCGAATTCACGCGGCAAGTGCAAGACCGCGCGCTGGAGCGCGGCCTGCTGCTGCTCTCCTGCGGCGTCTACGGCAACGTGGTGCGCTTCCTGTTCCCGCTGACCATTCCTGACGCCGTGATGGACGAAGGGCTGGGCATCCTGGAGGCCGCGCTCCTGCAGTAACTGCCCAAGCCCAAGCCCAAGCCCAGGCCCGCAAACCTCGCATTCAAGACTTCGAAGGATCGCCGCACGCAAGCTGAAGCGGGCGGCGATCGCAAAAACGGAATTCACGACCATGAACAAGCAATCGCCGCAAGCATTGCCGGCGCGCGCAGAGCGCAACGGCGGCCAGATCCTGATCGACCAACTGATTATCCAGGGCGTGAAGCGCGTCTTCCTGGTGCCGGGCGAAAGCTACCTGCCTTGCATCGACGCGCTGTACGACCATCAGGACAAGATCCAGCCCATCGTCTGCCGGCAGGAAAGCGGGGCGGGCTATATGGCCGAGGCGCAAGGCAAGCTGACCGGCGAGCCCGGCATCTGCTTTGTCACGCGCGGCCCCGGCGCCACCAACGCCAGCATCGCCGTGCACACTGCCTACCAGGATTCGACCCCCATGATCTTGTTCGTTGGCCAGGTCGGCAACGATTTCTACGAGCGTGAAGCGTTCCAGGAGGTCGACTACCGCCGCATGTTTGGCCAGATGACCAAATGGGTGGCGCAGATCGACCGCACCGACCGCATTCCCGAGTTCATCGCGCGCGCCTTCGCGGTGGCCACCAGCGGACGGCCCGGCCCGGTCGTGCTGGCGCTGCCGGAAGACACGTTATGGGGCAAGGCAACGGTGGCCGATGTGCCGCGCTACCGGCGTGCCCACAGCGCGCCGACGCCTGGCGCCATGGCCTCGCTGGCGGAGCTGATCGAGCAGGCGGAGCGCCCGTTCCTGCTGCTGGGCGGATCGGGCTGGACCCCGGAGGCCTCGCGGCAGATGGAAGGGTTTGCCGAGCGCTTCGCGCTGCCGGTCGGGGTGGCCTGGCGCCGCCTGGAGTGCTTCGACAACCATCATCCGAACTTTGCCGGGCACGTGGGCTGGGCCATGCCCGAATCGCTGCGCAAGCGCGTACAGGAGAGCGACCTGCTGATCGCGGTGGGCACGCGCATGGGCGAGGCCACCAGCGAGGGCTATACGGTGGTGCAGAGCCCGCTGCCGAAGCAGAGGCTGGTCCACGTGTACCCCGACGCCAATGAGCTTGGCCGCGTGTTTCATCCCACGCTGCCGATCGCCGCGGACGTGGTCTCGTTTGCCGCCGCGGCGAGCGAGCTCTCCCCGTCGCGTTCCCCGGGCGCGCGCAACGCCGGGCACGACGCCCACCAGGTGTACCTGGCCGAGCAGGAACCCAAGGCCGCGCCGGGCGCGCTCAACCTCAACGTGGCCGCCTGCCACGTCCGGGACAACGTGCCGGAGGACACCTGCATTACCGTTGGCGCGGGCAACTACGCCTTGTACCCCCATGCCTACTACCGCTTCAAGGGCGTCGGCACCAGCCTGGCGCCGACCGTGGGATCGATGGGCTATGGCCTGCCGGCGGCCATTGCCGCCAAGCTCGAGAACCCCGCTCGCACCGTGATCTGCTATGCGGGCGATGGTTGCTTCCAGATGAACCTGCAGGAACTCGGCGTTGCCATGCAGTACCGCGTCGGCATCGTCGTGCTGGTCTTCAACAATGGCATCTGGGGCACCATCCGCGCGCACCAGGAGCGCGAGTTCCCGGGCCGCACCGTGGCGCTTGGCTTCGACAATCCGGAGTTCAGCGAACTGATCCGCGCCTATGGCGGGTATGGCGAGATTGTCGCCAGCGATGAAGCGTTCGGTCCCGCTTTTGCGCGCGCCCTTGTGTTCGCCAACACCCAGCAGCTGCCCGCCTTGCTGGAGCTGCGCTATGACGCGGACGGCATCGCGCCGGGCATGACCTTGTCGCAGATCCGCTCGGACGCACTCGCCCGGCAAGCGGACGCACTCGCCCGGCAAGCGGACGCGGCGTAATGGCCACGACGGCAAAGAGAGAGAACATGAACATGCTGGCAATCAATGGCGAGCGCCTGTGGCAGTCGCTGATGGACCTCGCCGCGATCGGCGCCACGCCCAAGGGCGGCAATGCGCGCCTGGCGCTGACGGCGCTGGATGGGCAGGGGCGAGACCTGGTGACCGGTTGGATGCGCGCAGCCGGACTGAGCGTGACGGTCGACCAGGTCGGCAATATCTTTGCCCGCCGGGCAGGGCGCAACAACGCGCTGGCCCCGGTCATGACCGGCAGCCATATCGACACGCAGCCCACCGGCGGCAAGTTCGACGGCTGCTATGGCGTGCTGGCCGGCCTGGAGGTCATGCGCACCCTGAACGATCACGGCATCACCACCGAGGCCCCGCTCGAAGTGGCCATCTGGACCAATGAAGAAGGCTCGCGTTTTGTCCCGGTGATGATGGGTTCCGGCGTGTTTGCCGGCGTCTTTCCGCTGCAGACGGCGCTGTCGGCCACCGACGTGGCGGGCAAGCGGGTGGCGGATGAACTGGCGGCCATCGGCTATGCCGGCGACGCGGAAGTTGGACGCAAGGTCGGCGCCTACTTCGAAGCCCATATCGAACAGGGGCCGGTGCTCGAGGCCGAGGACAAGGTGATCGGCGTGGTGACCGGATCGCTGGGCCTGCGCTGGTACGACGTCACCGTGACCGGCATGGAGGCGCACGCCGGCCCCACGCCGATGCCGCTGCGCAAGGACGCGCTCTATGGCGCCACGTTCCTGATGCAAGAAGTGATCCGCATCGCCAACGACTTCGCGCCGCACGGACGCGGCACGGTGGGCGTGGTCAAGGTCCATCCGTCGTCGCGCAATGTCATTCCCGGGGCGGTGACGTTCACGGTCGACCTGCGCCACCTCGACCCGGCGCGGCTTGCCGGGATGGATGCGCGCTTTCGCGCGGCTTGCGCCGCCGTCGCGGATGGCACCACCACCGGCGCGGCCCTGGATGTGGTGGTGCAAGACGTGCAGTACTTCGCGCCCACGCCATTCGCGCCCGAGCTGATCGGCCACGTGCGCCAGGAAGCCGCCGCGCGAGGCTACAGCCATCAGGACATCGTCACGGGCGCAGGCCATGACGCGGTCTATATCGCCGGCGTGGCGCCCGCCGCGATGATCTTCGTGCCGTGTAAGGACGGCATCAGCCACAACGAAATCGAAGACGCCAAGCCGGAGCATCTGGAAGCCGGGGCCAATGTGCTGCTTGGCGCCATGGTGGCGCAGGCGAACGCGAGCGCCTAAACGGGCCGAAACCCCAATGCATGCCAGGAATCCACGATGAGTGACTTAAGAGATCTCGCCTATTGGCGCACGCGGGCCGCAACGGTGTCGATCCGTTCGCAAGCCTATATCGATGGCCGCTGGGCTGACGCCGCCGACGGCGCCACCTTCGAGACCATCAACCCTGCCACCGGCAAGGTGCTCGCCAGGGTTGCGGCCTGCGGCGCGCAGGACGTCAACCGCGCGGTAGCCGCGGCGCGCAAGGCGTTTCAGTCCGGGGTCTGGTCGGACATGCCGCGCAGCGCCAGGAAAGCCACGCTGCTAAGGCTGTCGCACCTGATCGACACGCATCGCGAAGAGCTCGCGCTGCTGGAAACGCTCGACATGGGCAAGCCCATTGCCGAGACGCTGCAATACGACATCCCCGAAGCCGGCCGCACCTACGCCTGGTACGCCGAAGCCATCGACAAGATCTACGACGAGATCGCGCCGACGGGCCCCGACGTGCTGGCCACCATCACGCGCGAGCCGCTGGGCGTGGTGGCGGCGGTCGTGCCCTGGAACTACCCGCTGCTAATGGCCAGCTGGAAGGTCGCGCCCGCGCTGGCCACCGGCAACAGCGTGGTGCTCAAGCCCGCGGAGCAGTCCCCGCTCACCGCGCTGCGGCTGGCGGAGCTCGCCGAAGAAGCGGGCATCCCGGCGGGCGTCTTCAATGTGGTGCCAGGTCTCGGCGCCGCTGCCGGGCAGGCCCTTGGCCGCCATCCCGACGTGGACTGCATTGCCTTTACCGGCTCCACCGCCACCGGCAAGCGCTTCATGGAGTACTCGGGCCAGTCCAACCTCAAGCGCGTCTGGCTCGAGTGCGGCGGCAAGTCCCCGCATATCGTCTTTGACGACTGCCCCGACCTGGACCGCGCGGCGCAGGCCGCCGCCATCGGCATCTTCAGCAACCAGGGCGAGATCTGCATCGCCGGCTCGCGCCTCTATGTGCAAAGCGGCATCTATGACGCGTTCATGGAGAAGCTGGAAGCGCACGCGGCGCGCATGCAGCCGGGCGACCCGCTCGATCCCGCCACCGCCATGGGCGCCATTGTCGACGGCGCGCAGCTGCAGCGGGTGATGTCCTATGTGAAGAGCGGCGAGGACGAAGGCGCCCGCCTGCGCGCCGGCGGCAAGCGCGCGCGCACGGACAGTGGCGGCTTCTACATGCAGCCCACCATCTTCGAGTGCCCCACGCAGTCGCTCACCATCGTGCGCGAAGAGATCTTTGGCCCAGTGCTGGCGGTGACCCGCTTCGAGTCCGAGGAAGAGGCCATCCGCATGGCCAACGATTCGCCCTACGGACTGGGTTCGGGACTCTGGACCTCCAACCTGTCCCGCGCCCACCGGGTTTCGCGCAAGCTGCAGGCGGGGCTGGTGTGGGTCAACTGCTATATGGACAGCGACGTGACGGTGCCGTTTGGCGGCGTGAAGCAGTCGGGCTCAGGGCGGGACAAGTCACTGCATGCGCTGGACAAGTACACGGACCTGAAGACCACGTGGATCAGCCTGGCGTGACCAGGCAAGGCGTTGGCCGGTGAGTGCCGGTCAGTGCCGGCCAACGCCGGTCAGCCCCTCAGAGCAGTTCCATTTGCCGGGCGGCGGGGGCGGGGCGGTGTGCCAGCGTCAACGCCGGCACACCGCCAACCGGCCACGCCAGGCTAAAGCCCTGTTGCCGTGCCTTGTAGGCGGCCTCTTCCTTGCCAGCCGCCTGGAGATGCCTGTACATGGCGCGGGCATGCGTCTTGACCGTCGGCGCCGAGATATTCAGCAGGCGGCCTACGGTCTTGAACCCATGCCCTCGGGAGAGCAGTGCCAGCACGTCGTACTGGCGTTGCGTCAAGCCCAGTTGCGTTGCCTCTTGTGTCAAGCGCTGGGTCCCGGCGGCGGGCCGCGTTGACAGCGCGGCGGTGGGCAAAGCGGGGAACAGTGAAAGCTGGCTTGCGCCCGCGCGCTCCGGCTGACGGGTGGCGATACGCTGGATGGCGGTCCTGAGCACGTCGAGCGGGGCGGATTTTGGCAGGCAGCCGCTGAAGCCTTCGGTGATCTCGCCTTGCGGCAGCTGCAGCGGCACGGCATCGCAGAGCAGCAGCACGCGCGGCGCGGCCCATAGCTTGCGTGCCTGGCCGAGCCAATGCCAGCCCGTGTCAGCATCGGCGGGCATGCCAAAGACGATCAGGTCAACGTTGCCGCCGGCATGCGAATGCTCAGKGTTTTCCCCCGGGTCGATGGCAACGACTTGCACGATGCCTGCAATACCCTCCAGCAGAGCGAGCATTGCAATCCGGAGCAATGGATGGCTTTCAACGAGCACCACGTTCATGCCGTAACTCCCCGTACAAGCGCAAATGCAAATGCAAGTGCAACGGAGACAGGCTGAACCCGCGGGGATGGCACGACACTGCCAGCACCGACCAGCGCCGACCAGCGCTTGCTCAGGTTTTGCAATCCCCGGGTTTCCGACCCTGCCCTGGCGGACCCGCCAGGACGGCTCTGTGCGTCGTAGAGCCTGCCCGCATACGTAATGTTTTGTATCTCKGAGGATATTAGGTTCGGATTGTGCTTGAAATCAAGTGGGCATGTGGCATGGATGAAACATCAATATGCGCGCCATGCTTTGCCGGCATTCGCCCCTCTCGTCGACCTCCGCGTCGGAAGTCAACCAGCGTGGGCCTGGCGTTTCGTCACGCCTATGACTTGATCCGCAAGGCCGAACCGTCACGCTGGGCGTCTTCCTCCAGCATGGCAAGCGCGCCGACGATGAGCGCGTGCATGCCCTGAACAAGCTCCGCCTCCATCTCGGCTTCTTCCGCCGCGCGGTCCGCCTCCACAAGGGGTTCCCGGCCTGCTACCGAATACACCGTGTCGGCCACGGCAATGCAGTGGAATGCGACCGTCGCAAGCAGCCAGCGTGCCTGTTCCTTTGAAATGCCGTAGGCACGCGCGATATGGCTCTGGTGCCCGTCGATCTTGGCGAGCATGGGCTGTGTCGCAGCCAACCTGCGGATCACGTACGGCGTCAGCCCAGGGTGTGCCTTGACGAACTCCCGTACCGATGTGGTGAACACGATCAGGTAATCCTTCAATCCACTACGCCCCTTGCCGCAAGCCTGCGGAATCTGCCAGCGGCTGAAGATCTCCTCGGCGACCAGGCGCTTGAGTTCCTCAAGGCTCGGCACGTGCTTGTAGAGCGCCATATGGCTGACCCCGAGTGCGGCGGCGACGCCGACGAAGGTGATGTTCGGCAAGCCGATCTCGATGCCCGCGTCGGCGATCCGTTCGCGCGTGATGGTACGAGGGCGCCCGCGCGCCGAAGGTTGTTGTGGCGAATTCATGTTTGTTCCTTGATCGGTGGTGATAGCCATGTAGCCGCCTTGCCAGCCATTCGTCAATTAGTTTATAGTCATGCAACTAATTATCATTTCGATTCCCTGGAGTCATCCATGACCGATCCATCGAGTGCCTTGGCAGGCAGCAACCCCTCAGCCGCCATTCTGCGCGAGATCGATGCCGCCGAGCGGCCTGCGTGGATGGGGGCTCGCCTTCTCGTCCGCAAGACAGGGGGAGAGCCATCCCATCTTTCTGAATCTCTGGACGCTTCTTTTTCATGAACACGCGTGACGCGGCTGCGGCCATTCCCAAGGGACCTGGCCCGATCAGCCGGGTATTGAACCCCATTCGTGGGCAACTGATCGTCGCCGCAGTACTGGCTGGCGTGGGCGCCATGCTCACGCTGGTGCCGCTGGCCGGCATCGCGCATATCGCAAAGCTCGTCCTCGGCGGCACCGACATCGCGGCGGCGGCACGGGCGCAAGTGCAGGGCGAAGTCTGGTGGACCGTCATTGCCAGCGTGGTGAGCCTGTTCGTCGGCATGACGCTGGTGTCCGCCGGGGAACTGACCGCCCACCTGGCCGACAACCGCATCACCCATCACCTGCGCCTGGCGGCCACGCAGCGGCTGGCCCGCGTGCCGCTGGGCTGGTTCACCAGCCGCGCATCKGGCGAGGTCAAGCAGGCCATGCAGGACGACATCGGCACGCTGCACAGCCTGACCGCGCATTTCTATACGACGCTGGGGCGCGCGATGGGCGCCATCCTGATCTCGCTCATCTACCTGTTCGCGATGGACTGGCGCATGGCCATCGTCTCGATCTTGCCGTTCCCGGGTTTTTTCCTGTTCTTCGGCAGGGCCATGAAGGCCAGCGGGGCGAACATAAAGGAGTTCGTCGGCGGGCTGGGACGCATCAACAACGCGGTGGTCGAGTTCGTCAACGGCATTCCCGTGGTCAAGTCCTTCGGCGCCAGCGGCAAGGCGCACGGCGGCTACCGCGAGGCAGTCGATGCCTTCGCCCAGGCCTTCGTCGGTTTCACCCGTCCCCTCGTGGGCTCGATGGCCAACGCCAACGCGATGATCGCGCCGGTGGCGGTGCTGGGCGTGGTGCTGGTTTTCGGCACGCTGTTCGTGAGCCTGGGCTGGATCGCCCCGGTGGACGTGCTGCCGTTCGCTCTGGTGGCACCGGGCATCTCCGCGCCGTTGCTGCTGCTGCACTACAT
>NZ_JBFTSF010000248.1:0-9754 GCF_056399905.1 Cupriavidus sp. 01L46 | reverse complement strand
TCCCTGCACATCGTCAACACCGTGGACACCGCCTCGGCATGCGGCCAAATCCGTAGGTGGCGCTTATTCCGGCTCGATGTTCGTCACCGTTGCCACGCCGTTGACCTTGTCGAAGGTAGCACGGACCTTGCTTCCTTCCTTCAGTCTGGCCAGGCTGGCCTTGTCCTTCACGGGAAAGCTCATCGTCATGGCCGACATGCCGAGATTTTCGATGGGGCCGTGCTTGAGGGTGACCTTGCCGTTAGCCGTATCCACCTTGCGTACTTCCGCTTCGACGGGCTTTGGGGCGGACGTCGAGGCGGACGTCGACGCTGCCGGCTTCATCTGCATGCCGGCCATGTCGTCAGCCGCCTGGGCGGGCAGCGTGAAGGCGAAGGTGGCGCATACGGTAGCAAGGCCAATCAGATTGCGTTTCATGGTGAACTCCTTCTTTAATGTTCAAGGTTCAAGGCTTGGGGAATGCGGACTCCGCCTTTGGACGGCGAAGCAAAAAGAAAACCGCGGGAATCACGAACAGTGATAACAGCGGCGCGGTGACCATGCCGCCGACCATGGGCGCGGCAATGCGCTGCATGACTTCGGAGCCGGTGCCGCCGGACCACATGATGGGCAGCAGGCCCGCCAGGATGACCGCCACGGTCATGGCTTTGGGGCGCACCCGCAGGACGGCGCCCTCCTGGATCGCCTCAAGCAGCGCGGGCACGTTGGCCTGGCCACTCTCGATGGTCCTTAGCCAGGACTGCTTCAGGTAGAGCAGCATGATCACGCCGAACTCCGCCGCCACGCCGGCCAGGGCGATGAAGCCGACGACGCTGGCCACCGACAGGTTGTGGCCGAGCAGGTATAGCAGCCAGAACCCGCCCACCAGCGCAAATGGCAGCGTCGCCATGATCAGCAACGCTTCATCGAAGCGCCCGAACGTGACGTACAACARCAGGAAGATGATGAGCAACGTGAACGGCACGACCACCTTCAGCTTCTGCGTGGCGCGCTCCAGGTACTCGAACTGCCCCGACCAGCTGACGGAGTACCCCGCAGGCAGCGGGACCGCCTTGCCGACGACTGCCTGCATCTCCTGCACGGCAGAGCGCAGGTCGCGCCCCCGGATGTCCACGTAGACCCAGCCGGAGAGCCTGGCATTCTCGCTGCGCAGCATGGGCGGGCCCTGCGTCACCTGGATGCGGGCCACATCCGACAACAGGATCTGCTGTCCGCTGCCGGTCACAACGGGAAGCTTGCGCAATTGCTCGACCGAGTCGCGGTAGTCCCGCGGGTAGCGCACGTTGATGGGGAACCGCGCCAGTCCATCGACCACTTCGCCGATGTTGTCTCCGCCCACGGCCGATGCGACGATGCCCTGGACGTCGTCGATATTCAGGCCATACCGCCCGGCCGCGGCCCGGTCGACATCGACATCGACATAGCGCCCGCCCGTGAGGCGTTCGGCCAGTGCCGAGGTGACGCCCGGCACGGACTTCACGGCCTGCTCGATGCGGCTGACCAGTCGGTCGATTTCCTTCAGGTCGGTCCCGGCCACCTTGATGCCGACCGGGCTCTTGATGCCGGTGGCCAGCATGTCGATGCGGTTGCGTATCGGCGGCACCCAGATATTGGACAGGCCCGGCACCGTGACGGCGCGATCGAGTGCTTCCACCAGCTTGTCGGGCGTCATGCCCGTGCGCCACTGGTCGCGTGGCTTGAACTGGATGGTGGTCTCGAACATCTCCATGGGCGCCGGGTCGGTGGCGGAGTCCGCCCGTCCGGCCTTGCCGAAGACTGTGGCGACCTCCGGAACGGTCTTGATCAGGCGGTCCGTCTGCTGCAGCAACTGCGCGGCTTTGCCTGCCGACAGCCCGGGCAGGGCAGACGGCATATACAGCAGGTCGCCTTCGTCGAGCGGTGGCATGAACTCGCCCCCGACCTGCAGGATCGGCCATGCGGTTGCCGCGAGCAGCACCGCGGCGACTACCAGCGTGGCCTTGGGATAGCGCAGCACCCGAGCGAGCAATGGCTGATAGATGCGGATGAGCAACCGGTTGAGCGGATTGGACTGCTCCGGCGGAATCCGTCCGCGGATCAGATAGCCCATCAGCACTGGAATCAGCGTCACCGCCAGGCCCGCCGCCGCCGCCATGGAATAGGTCTTGGTGAAGGCCAGGGGCGCAAACAGGCGGCCTTCCTGCGCTTCCAGCGTAAACACGGGGATAAACGACAGCGTGATGWTCAGCAGCGAAAAGAACAGGGCAGGGCCCACTTCCGCCGCCGAGTCGCCGATCACGCGCCATTGCTCGTCGCCGCCCAGATGCCGGCCGGGATGTTCKGCCCGCCAGTGCTCTATGTGCTTGTGCGCGTTCTCGATCATCACCACGGCCGCGTCGACCATGGCCCCTATGGCAATGGCGATGCCACCGAGCGACATGATGTTGGCGTTGACGCCCTGGTACCGCATCACCAGGAAGGCGGCGAGGATGCCGAGCGGCAGCGACACGATCGCGACCAGCGCGGAGCGCAGGTGGAACAGGAACACGAGGCAGACCACCGCCACCACGATGAACTCTTCCACGAGCTTGTGCGTGAGGTTCTCCACCGCCCGGTTGATGAGGCTGGACCGGTCATAGACCGGCACGATCTCCACACCGGGCGGCAGGCTCGGCTTCAGCGCCGCAAGCTTCGCCTTGACCGCTTCGATGGTCTCCAGCGCGTTCTTGCCGGAGCGCATGATGATGACGCCGCCAGCGACTTCGCCCTGGCCGTTCAGCTCGGCAATGCCGCGCCGCATCTCCGGGCCGAGCTGGATGGTGGCCACGTCGCCAAGGCGCACGGGGATGCCGGCACTGTTGACGTTGAGCGGTATCTGCCGGAAATCGTCCAGCGTTTTCAGGTATCCGGAAGCGCGGACCATGTACTCGGCTTCCCCGAGTTCCAGCACGGAGCCGCCTGTCTCCTGGTTGGCCCCTTTCAATGCGGCCAGGATCGTGGCTTGCGGGATGTTGTAGGCGCGCAGCTTGTCAGGCATCAGGACGACCTGATACTGCTTGACCATCCCGCCGATGGATGCCACCTCGGAGACATTGGGCAGCGACTTCAGCTCGAAGCGCAGGAACCAGTCCTGCAGCGCCCGCAGTTGTGCCAGATCGTGGTGGCCGGTCTTGTCGATCAGGGCGTACTCGTAGATCCAGCCCACGCCGGTCGCATCGGGCCCAAGCGCCGGCTTGGCGGCAGCAGGCAGTTTCGACTGGACCTGATTCAGGTATTCCAGCACACGCGAGCGGGCCCAGTACAGGTCGGTGCCGTCCTCGAACAACACATAGACAAACGAGTCGCCGAAGAACGAGTATCCCCGCACCGTCTTTGCCCCCGGTACCGACAGCATGGTCGTTGTCAGCGGATACGTGACCTGGTTCTCGACGATCTGCGGCGCTTGCCCGGGGTAGGGCGTGCGGATGATGACCTGTACGTCGGAGAGGTCAGGCAAGGCGTCCAGCGGCATGTTGCGCGCCGCCCAGATGCCCCAGGCCGCCAGGATGACCGTGGCGAGCAGTACCAGGAAGCGGTTCCGGATCGACCAGCGGATGAGGTTGGCGATCATGGCTTGTCCCCCGCGCCAGCGGTGGCTGGTTGCACGGAAGACAGGACCGGCACGCCGTCATTGTTTATCCGGAAACGGAAGCGCACCTCCTGGCCCGCTTTCAGGTTCTTTGGCAGGCCCGCTGCCGGCGCTGCGAAGTCCATGGTCATGGCGCCCCACTGGAGCGTGGGGATCGGCCCGTGGGACAGCGTCAGGCCCTCCGGCGTGACGGCTTCGATACGGCCGGTGCCTTCATGCTCCKCGCCGGCTGTCGATGGTGCCGATGGTGTCGATGGTGTCGATGGTGCGGACGGTGCCGATGGTGCGCTCGCGCTCTCCATGCGTGTCGTGGTGCCGCGCAGGCTCGCCTCGGAGTCGAGCAGGAACTGGCCCGAGACCACCACCGTCTGGCCTGCCTTCAGGCCTTCGGTCACCTCGGTCTGGCCACCGGCTTCCGCGCCGGTTCTCACCTCCACCGGACTGAAGCCGCCGTTGCCGGTCGCGACCATGGCCACCGTGCGCGAGCCGGTACGGATCAGCGCTTCGGTCGGGACCAGCAACTGGTCGGCACCCGGCCTCGCGCCGAACCTGGCACTGACAAACATGCCGGGCAGCAACTGCCGGTTCTTGTTGGCGAGCTCGATGCGCACCTTGAGCGTGCGCGTGCCCGGATTCACGTCGGGCAGGATGGCGTCTATCTTGCCGGTTAGCGTCTGCCCCGGCAGTGCCGGCGCGGTAGCCGAAACCTGCTGTCCGGGCCGGGCCGCTGCAGCCTGGCTCTCCGGCAGTTCCGCCAGGACCCAGACGGTGGAGAGGTCGGCCACGCGGAACAACGTCATGCCGGGCGAGACCGTCATGCCATCGCGCGCACCGACTTCCGTGATGACCCCATCGACGGGGCTCGTGATGGTGAGCCGGGGCTGCAGCTTGCCGGTGGTCTCCACCAGCCGGATCTGGCTATCGTCCATGCCAGCCTGACGCATGCGCGCGCTGGCGGCGCCGCGCAAGTCGCCGTACGGGCTGCCGCTCATGCGCGCGACCGCAAGGTACTCCTCCTGCGCGGCGACCCACTCGGGTGCATAGAGGACGATCAACGGCTGGCCGCGCCTGACCGGGTCAAGGGTGGTCCTGGCATAGGCGTGCTCGACAAAGCCCGTGGTGCGCGCCTGGACGACGGCGATGCCGCGTTCGTTGATGGCCACGTTGCCCGGCACCTCCAGCACGGCATCGAGCCGGCCGGGCTTGACCTGCGCGGTCCTGACGCCCAGGTTCTGCGTGACGCGGCTGTCGATGGTGACCGCCGCGCCGCTGGTGCCGGCATCCTCGAACACCGGCACCAGCTGCATGTCCATGAAGGGGGATTTGCCGGGTTTGTCGAACCGCTGGCCGGGCACCATCGGGTCATGCCAGTACAGGATCTTCCTGCCGGCCTGGGAATCCGCGTCGCTGGCCGCGGACGGGTTTCGCGCCGCCGTCGAGGGTGGCTTGCGTGCTTCGCCCCGGCTGACACCCASTTGATAGGTGCCATAAAGGACGCCGCCGGCGGCAGCGAGTGCCACCAGGGAGAAGATGACTTGTTTCTTCATTTGGAATCCCTCGCGGCGGGTTCGGTCTGCGCGGTGGGCAGCGGGACGAGGAAGGCCAGCTCGGCCCAGCCCCTGGCTGTCTTCGCTTCAAGGGTCAGCCGGTCGAGCGCCGTGTCGATGACCCGGTGGTTGGCTTCGGCAACCGCCAGCAGCGATCCGGTATTGGCCCGGTAAGCCGTCAATGCCGCGTCTGCCTGGGCGTTTGCCAGCGGCAGGATGGATTCGTCGTAGCGCTTGAGCCGTTCAAGGTTGCGCCGCAACTCAGCGAGCTTCGCCCCAAGCGCGGCCTTGGTATTGCGCGCAACGATCTCGGACCTGGCACGGGCTTCCTGCGCCTGCGCCAGCTTGGCCGACACTTCACGGTCCTGCCGGTTGCCCCTGTCCCATGGCACCGGGAAGCTGACGTTCAGCGAACCCATATTGGAATAGGCGGAACCCCGTTGGCTGTACATCAGTTCGACGGTCACGTCCGGCTTCCTGGCCTCGGTTGCCGCCCGGACATCGGCTTCGGCCAACGCGATTTCGCGCTGCGAGGCCACCATTTCCGGCACCGCGTCCAGTTCTGACCCGGCCAGCTCTTGCACGCGCGGGGGAATGGCAAGGGTTGGCCTTTCCGACAGGGGGCGGCTGGCTGCCTGCCCGACCCAGCGGGCGAGCGCCACCTGGGCGGCGTCGATGGCGGCCTGGTTCTCGTCGAGCCGGTCCTGCAGTTTCTGGATTTCCATCTCCGCGGCCAGTACGTCCGTCCGCGTGCCGCGACCGCTGCGATAGGCGGCCTTGGCGGCCTGCAGCTCCAGTTCCAGCGGATGGCCGTGGTGCCCGAGCAGCATGCCGGCCTGTTCGGCATACCAGCGATCGAGCCAGGCCGTGACCACGCTGCGCTGCACATTGGCCAGGCTGACCGTGCGCCGCGCCTGCGCTGCCGCGGCTTCTGCCTCGAAGCGCTCCGCGCGGGCGCGGCGCTTGTCCGAGCGCGTGAACTCTTGCATGACGCTGATGGAGCGCATGGTCATGAAGTCGCGCGTCAGGGAGAACTGGTCGGGTCCGTTGACCGGCACATTGTTGAGCCCGAGCTTGAGCACGGGGTCAGGCAACTGGCCGGCGGCCACGGCCATTTGAGCCGCAGCCTCAACGCTGCCGTGGGAAGTCTCGCCATTGCCGGCGCGCGTGGTGGCCAGCGCAACGGCTTCCTCGACGGACAAGGTGGGTGCTGGCTGGGCGCGCGCGGCAAGTGGCACGCCCAGGCCAAATGCAGGCGCGCACAGGAGCGCCTGCAGGAAACGACGAAGGAAATGCATAAAGCCTCCGGGAAGCAACGACGACCCGGCCGCTCAGGCGGCAGGGCACGAAACAAGCGTGGCTTCGGAGGCTAGGTTCGGAAACAGCAGTGCAGGATCGGGAAGGGCGGCGGTGGCGCGCGCGCGATGGCTTCGCCTAGCAGAACCGTGTGCCGGGTGAGTTCGGCGACGGGAGCGGGTTCAACAAGGYTGACAAGGACCGGTAGGAAGCCGGGGATCTGCGGGGCGGCGTGGTCGACCGACTTGGCGCCTAGCTGGCAATGTTCGAGGCAAAGCCCGTCATGGCTGCCGAGCGTCGTCTGCGCGGACTGCTCGGCCATTTCGGGGCACGACGCCATCATGCCCGCCATGTCCACCATCTGGCCCGCCGATTCAGGTGAACCGGGCGAGCCGGACGAACCGGGCGAACCAGACGAGTAGCGGCTTCCCATGCAGGCGTAAGCGGCCGCTGCCAGTTGCACTGTCAGGAAGGCGGTAAGGAGGAGTCCGGTAATCCAGAACCGGCGGGGAGAGGCGCGCACGCGAAAGGTCGGTGATCTGGCAGCAATATTATCAGCCTTCAGCGATGTCATACGCGCCTTTACCGTGGCACGTTGTCGCACGGATGCGGTATCGGTCACAGCAGCGTCCTCCATGCGGTTTGACCCGGATGCCCGGGCAGTACCGGGGCGGGTGCCGTTCGCACCGTTCGCAGTGCAAGTACAATACTGGGCGTTGTTCCATCCTGTCCGGGCTCGTCTCGCAATCTCCCATCCCATGTCCAATCTCATCGTGCACGGCGGCAAGCCGCTCCGGGGGCGTATTACCCCTTCCGCCAACAAGAATGCAGTGCTTCCTGTGCTCTGCGCCACGCTTCTGACCGATGAGCCCTTGCGCCTGCATGGCGTGCCCGACATCACCGATGTGCGCAAGATTCTCGACATCTTCCGCGCTTTGGGCAGCAAGGTGCATATGGATGACGCAAGCGGCACGCTGTCACTCCACCATCAGGAGACCGTGTTCGACGCCGCCCGCCATCGCCTGCCGGAAGAGATGCGCTCGTCCATCATGCTGGTGCCGCCGCTGCTTGCCCGCTTCGGTGTGGCCCGGCTGGAGGACAACGTCAAGGGTTGCACGCTTGGCGTGCGCGAGATCGATCCGCACGTCGATGTCTTCCGCCGCTTCGGTGGCGAGGTGGAGCGCGCCGACGGATCGCTGCTGGTGCGCAGCGCCGGCCAGCTGACACCCACTGACCACTGGCTCGACTACGCATCGGTCACCACCACGGAGAACTTCGTGCTGTGCGCTGCGGCCGCGGGTGGCACCTCCACGCTCACCAATGCCGCATCGGAGCCCCATGTGCAGGAATTCTGCCGCTTCATGGCGATGATGGGCGCGCGCATCGAAGGCATGGGCACCTCGCGCCTGACGGTGCATGGCGGCAACAAGCTCAAGGGGGGCGACTTTACCTTCGACGAGGATTTTCACGAGATCACCACCTTCCTGGCGCTGGGCGCCATCACCGGCGGCGATGTCGTGGTGCGCAATAGCGCGCCKGGGAATTTCCCGCTGATCGACCGCACCTTCGCCAAGTTCGGCGTGCAGATCACGCACGAAGATGGCTGGTCCCGCGCCACCAGCGCTGGCCCCCTGAAGGTGCAGACGCCGTTTACGAGCAACGTGCTGACCAAAGTCGAGGCCGCGCCCTGGCCTTACTTCCCGGTTGACCTGCTCCCCATCTTCATCGCGCTGGGCGTGCGCGCGCAGGGCAACGCCATGTTCTGGAACAAGGTGTACGACGGCGCGCTGGGCTGGACCGGCGAGCTGTCGAAGTTTGGCGCCCATGTGTTCTCGTCCGACCCGCACCGGCTCATCACCTTTGGTGGCAATCCGCTGACGCCGGCGGTRGTGGAAAGCCCGTACATCATCCGCGTGGCCATCGCTTTGCTCATGGTAGCCGCGAGCATCGATGGCCGCTCGGAGATCCGCAACGCCGCGCCCATCCGCCGGGCCCATCCGCGCTTCGTCGAGAACCTGCGCAGCCTCGGTGTCGAGGTGGAGTGGACCAGCGAGGAGTAACGGCCGCCAACGGCCGGTGTGGCGAGGCTCAGGTCGCCAGCGTGGCAGGCAACAGCCGGTCGAACTCACGCTTGACCACCGCGTAGCATTCGCAAGCATGCTTTTCCAGCGCCGGCCGGTCGAGCACCGCGATATGGCCATGGCTGTATTGGATCAAGCCGGCGCTCTGGAGTTTCAAGGCCGCTTCGGTCACGCCGGAGCGGCGCACGCCAAGCATGTTCGAGATCAGCTCCTGCGTCATCGTCAGTTCATTGGACGGCAGCCGGTCGATGCTCAGCAGCAGCCAGCGGCAGAGTTGCTGCTCGATTGAGTGATGCCGGTTGCAAACCGCGGTCTGGGCCATCTGGGTGATCAGTGCCTGGGTGTATCGCAGCAGCAAATGCTGGATGGGGCCGCCGCGGGTGAATTCCTGCTTCAACACCTTGGCACTCAGGCGATAGCCATGGCCGCCACTTTGCACGATGGCCCGGCTGGGCGTTGTCTCGCCGCCCATGAACAAGGCAATGCCGACAATGCCCTCATTGCCGACGATGGCGATCTCGGCGGAGGCCCCGTCCTCCATCACGTAGAGCAGGGAGACGATCGCCGTGGTCGGGAAATACACATACCCGAGCTGATCACCTGACTCATACACCACATGGCCCAGGGGCAGCTCGGTCAGGATCAGGTGTGGGGCAAGGCGCAGCCACTCCCCTTCGGGCAGTACGGCAAGGAGATGATTGGCCCTCGGATCGTGGGTGGATGCCATTTTTTGCCTCCCAATGCTGAATTGGGTTACGTGCCAGGCAATTTGCGCCAGTCGCGCAAGTGAAAACCCCGGGACAATCCCGGAGCCACCCATAAAAATATAGGTCAGCAATGTGGGAGATCAAAGGCGCGGCAGGCAGCGAGCACTGCACATTGACGGGCGGGTAACTGGAGTGGGCGGCGGCCGGCCGGGCAACGTACWCGTTGCCCGGGAGGTTTGCCTGCTTGCCCGTGCCTTGCTAGCGGATCTGCAGGGGGAAGAACAGGCTGATGCCGGGCGCCGGCTGGGGTACGTAAGCTACCGGCGGCGGCGCGTAGACATAGCGCTGGTTGTCATAGTAGTTGCCGCGATCGTCGCGATAGCCGCGATAGCCGCGATAGCCGCGATTGTCGCGATAGTCGCGGTGATCACGAGCGTGATCGTAGCGCTGGTTGCCCTGCCAATTGCCGTTGTGTCCTTGACGGGACGAAGCATACTGGTTGCCATGGTTCTGGCG
>NZ_JBFTSF010000247.1:0-9769 GCF_056399905.1 Cupriavidus sp. 01L46 | reverse complement strand
ACGCTGGCCAAGGGCCCCAAGCTGCCGCCCGAGTACCAGAAGAATTCCACGCGGCATTTCATGCGCGAGGTCAACCGTCTTGGCGTCACCGGCGTCATCGACGCTGGCGGCGGCTACCAGAATTACCCTGAGGACTATCACATCATCGAGGAGTTGCACAAGGACGGGCAGCTGACGGTGCGCCTGGCCTACAACCTGTTCACGCAGAAGCCCAAGGACGAGCTCAGCGATTTCAGYGGCTGGTCCAAGCAGATCAAGCCTGGCCAGGGCGACGACCTGTACCGTCACAACGGCGCCGGCGAGATGCTGGTCTACAGCGCCGCCGACTTCGAGGACTTCCGTGTCGAGCGGCCCGACATGCCGCCGTCGATGGAGGGCGACCTGGAGCCGGTGATCCGCCTGCTGGCGGAGAACCGCTGGCCCTGGCGCCTGCACGCCACCTACAACGAGACCATCTCACGTGCGCTGGATGTCTACGAGAAGGTAGCGAAGGACGTGCCCTTCGACGGCCTGCACTGGTTCTTCGACCACGCCGAGACCATCACGGACCGCAACATCGACCGCATCGCGGCGCTGGGCGGCGGCATCGCCGTGCAACACCGCATGGCCTACCAGGGCGAGTATTTCGTCGAGCGCTACGGCGCGCGCGCAGCCGAGGCCACGCCACCGATCAAGCGCATGCTCGAGCGCGGTGTCAAGGTCGGCGCCGGCACCGATGCCACGCGCGTGGCCTCGTACAACCCGTGGGTGTCGCTGTACTGGCTGACCACCGGCAAGACGGTGGGCGGGCTGTCGATGTATCCGCAAGCCAACCTGCTCGACCGCGAAGCCGCGTTGCGCCTGTGGACCGAAGCCAACACCTGGTTCTCCTCCGAGGAGGGCAAGAAGGGCCAGATCAAGGCCGGCCAGCTGGCCGACCTGGCGGTGCTCTCCGCCGACTACTTCAGCGTGCCCGGAGACGATATCCAGGACATCACCTCGGTAATGACCGTGCTGGGCGGCAAGGTGGTGTACGGCGRCGGCAATTTCGACAAGCTCGCGCCGGCGCTGCCTCCCGCCATGCCGGACTGGTCGCCGGTGCGCCACGCCGGCGGCTACCAGCCGCGGCCACAGGCCAAAGCGCTCGCGCTCAACACCGCGTGCGCTTGCGCCAGTGCCTGCGGCGTGCACGGCCACGGCCATGCCAACGCGTGGACCGCCGGCGTGCCGGCGTCGGACGAAAGCAMATTCTGGGGCGCGCTCGGCTGTTCCTGCTGGGCCTTCTGAGACGCGCGTCCGATCCACATATCCTGCCAGGGAGACTCCAAGATGCGCCCTTCCGCCTCCACCCACCCTAGCACGGCAGGCGCCGTCGCGCTCCCGCCCTGGCTGCGTTGGCTTGCGCTGCTGGCGCTTTGYGCCGCCTACCTGCAAGGCGGCCTGGTCAAGGCCACGGACTTCGCCAGCGCCATCGGCGAGATGCAGCACTTCGGCCTCGCGCCGGCGGCGCCGCTGGCCGCCGCGGTGATCGCGCTGGAGCTGGGCGCGTCGCTGATGATCCTGTGCGGCGTCTACCGCTGGCTCGGCGCGCTGGCGCTGGCGGTCTTCACGCTGCTGGCGACCCTGCTGGCCAACCGCTTCTGGGCGGCGCCGCCAGCCGAGCAGTTCATGCTGGCCAATGCCTTCTTCGAGCATATCGGCCTGGTCGGCGGCTTCGTGCTGGTGGCATGGGAAGACCTCTCCCGCCGCGCCGCCAGGCAAACGGCATGAAGCTGGCCATGGCCTGGCCATGCCGCGAACTCGGCAACCCACACTGATCACTAAACACTGAACACTGGAAATGCGATGAAACTCTATATCGTTTCGCTTGGCGCCGGCATCCTTGTCGGCATCATCTACGCCTTGATGCAGGTCCGCTCGCCCGCCCCGCCCGTGGTTGCGCTGATCGGGCTGCTTGGCATGCTGATYGGCGAGCAGGTCGTGCCGCCAATCAAGCGCATGCTGGCCGGCGAGCCCGTCACCGCGGCCTGGTTCCACGCGGAGTGCGTACCCAAGATCACTGGCACGCCGCCGCCGGCAACCTTGACCGCGGCCCGCAACGACATGCCGCCAGCGCCGCGCGGCACCACCGAATCGCACTGAGCCCGCTTGGCGGCGGGCCCTCCTGCAAGGGCCCGGCCAATCCGCCTCGGGAAAAACCAAGCCGGGACGGATGCGAGACTGGCTCATGGCCGCATGCGTGGCAGCTAGGCCGCGCCGTTCCTGTCCATATCGCCCACCGCTTCACCAACGATGCGGCGTAGCCACCCAAGCGCTGCATTACCCTGCACGCGGCGACTGCAGACCATGTCTACGCTGAACGCGTTTTCGCCCAGTTCCGGCGGCAGCGCATGCAGCGCGATCTGCCGGCCTGCCAGTTGCAACGCCGMTCGCCGCGCGAGCGTTGCGACGAGGTCGGTGTTCTGCACGGCATAGGGCAACGCAATAATGTGGGCGAAGGTTGCGGCCACGCGTCGCTTGACTCCCAACCTGGCCAGCCTCTCATCAATCACGCCGCGGGTGGAACCGTCGTCGCTCGGCACGAACAGTGCGTGCGGCAACGCGATGAAGGCCTGCAGGTCCAGCACGTGCTTGCGCAGGCGCGGATGGCGGCGGTCAGCGATGCAAACGAATTGCTCCTCATACAGAGGGGTGACAAGCATGCGTTTTGGCGGCGTCAGGTGGCCGCCGATGGCCATGTCCAGCACGCCTTCATCCAGTTGCTTGTAGATGGCAGCGCGATCGAGCTTTGCGACGCGCAGATCGGTGTGCGGTGCCAGGCGACGCAGCCGCGCCAATATATGCGGCACGACCACGATGTCGGCATAGTCGCTGGCGGCGATGGTGAAGCGCTTGCCGCTAGCCGTCGCGGGATCGAAGCCGGCGCCCTGGTCCAGCACCTCGCGGATCTGCGCCAGTGCCTGGCCGATGGACGGCATCAGGGCCATGGCCCGTTCGGTTGGCACCATGCCGGCCGCGGTCCGCATGAACAGTTCGTCTTGAAACAGCGTGCGCAGGCGGCTCAGCGCGTTGCTGACCGACGGCTGGGCTCGGTGCAGACGCTGCGCGGCTAGCGTGACGTTACGCGTCTCGAAGACGGCCTCGAAGGCCACCAGCAGGTTCAGGTCGACGGAAGCTAAATTCATGAATCCAATACTACGGATATTGATTATCTATTTCAAGAATTCATACCCGCAGGTCTATGCTTACGGATCTACCAGCTAACCAGGTTTGGAGCGCGCAATGGCCAAGATTTTGCTCACCGGCATCGAACCCTTCGATGGCGAAACGATCAATCCGTCATGGGAAGCGGCGCRAGCGCTCGACGGCGAGTCCATTGATGGGGCAAGCATCGTCGCTCGTCAACTGCCGTGCGTGATCGGTAAGGTGAACGGGGTCTTGCGGCGCGCCATCGAGGAGGTTGATCCGACCGTGGTGATTTGCCTCGGACAGGCCGGCGGCCGCAGCGATATCTCGATAGAACGAGTCGCGATCAATGTGGTCGATGCACGGATCCCCGACAATGAAGGGCACCAGCCTGTCGACGAACCGGTCGTCAGTGACGGGCCGGCAGCCTATTTCTCCACCCTGCCGATCAAGGCCATTGTCGGAGCGCTCCGTCAACATGGCGTGCCCGCCTCTGTGTCGCAAACGGCCGGCACGTACAACTGCAATGCAATTTTCTACGGGCTATCGCACTACATCGCCGAAAGCCGGCCCGGCCTGCGCGGCGGCTTCGTCCACGTGCCCTATTTGCCCGAAATGGCGGCCCGCCATCCGGGCGCTCCCAGCCTTGCGCTCGCTACGCTCATTGCCGGCGTCCGGGTGATCGTGGCGACCACGCTGGCCGTGGAGCAGGACATCCGCGAAGGGGCGGGCGCGCTGCACTGAATCGGCCAGGAACTCAACATTGCCGAGCCTGCGCTGTAGCGATTCTCTGCCATGTGTGCGTCGCCTCAGGCGGGCGTCTTGCGGAACTTCTCATGCAGCTGGCGCAGCAGCGGCGTGGGCGTCATGCCATTCTTCTTTTCAACGCCAATCAGCCAGCCGGTGCGATGCCAGTCCTGCACGATGCGGTCGATGGCGGCCTGGGTATCGGTCTCGCCCTTGCGCACCCAGATCACCGATGGCGACGGGATCAGGTCGCGTGGGGAGACGATCTCGTAGTCCTTCCAGTCGGCGTTGTTCTCCACCAGGTCGCGCAGCGTCGGGCTCACATGCACCGCCGCCACGCAATTGCCGCCCCTGAGCGCCAGCAGCGACTCCGGCTGGCCGCGAAAGGCCTTGATCTGCGCGCCATACTGCTCGGCCAGCGGCTTGGTGAAGTTGCTGCCCTGCGAAACGCAGACCGGCTTGCCCTTTGTGTCTTCCCACCTGGCGATGCCGCTACCCTTCCTGGCGATAGCCGCACCTCCGACCTCTTCAAAGGGCGTGGGCACGAAGGACAGGATCTCGCTGCGCTCCTGCGTCCATTGCATATTGGCGATCAGGATGTCGACCTTGCCTTGCTGGAGGAACTGCACGCGGTTCGAGGGCTGCACCTGGATGGTATCCAGTGTTACGCCAAGGCCCCTGGCCACGCCTTCGGACAACTCCACGTTATAGCCGATGTGCTTTTGCGTAGCTGGGTCGATGGTGCCGAAGGGCGAGCCCGAGAGGATCACGCCTACCACGAGCTTGCCGCGCTGCCTGATCTTGTCGAGCGTGGCATCGGCATGGGCGGCGCCCGCCGCCAGGCAAAGCAAGGCGGCAGCGATTCGGGAAACGGACGGGAAACGGAAGACGGAATTCATGCGGGCCACGCGCCGAGGCAAGTGAAAGGGAAACGGGGATCTTGCTCGATTGCGCGCACGATCACAAGAAAGGGTTTCGGATATGGATATCTGCTTGCGGACCGGGCGCGCGGCAGGCCGCTGCGAGTGGCCGCAATCTGCTCACCAAAGGCCCCTCCCATTTGCAATCGGCATGCACCCGGCGCCAGGTAGCGGTACGTACAGAAATACAAGCCCCCCCGATCGTAGGGTCAAGTTTCCCCCCGGGGGGTCGATAGAAGGGATCACGGCTTTGGTCTGTGACCGGCCAGGTGCGCGTACGCGCATGCGGATCGCTTACGACCATAGGAAAAGACAAACATGGAGCTAGTAGTGAGCATTGATAGCATCATGTCTAGAAAGCTCGTCACCGTCGTGTTCGACGACACGTTGGCAACGATCAAGAATATCTTCGACGAGGCGAAGTTCCACCACGTGCTCGTCGTGGAAGACGGGAAGCTGCACGGTGTTGTATCGGACCGCGATCTGCTGCGCGCGATGAGCCCATTTATAGGCAGCACGGTAGAGTCAGCCAGGGACGTCAACACCCTCAAGAAGCGCGTGCACCAGATCATGACGCGCAAGCCGGTAACGCTGCGCCCCGAGGCCGGGATTGCGGATGCCATTGCGCTATTTCTCGCCCACCAGGTCTCGTGCATTCCCATCGTCGACGAGCAGTTTCGGCCGGTTGGCATCGTGAGTTGGCGAGACATCCTGCGATCGCTGGCGGCAAGTTCCACGCCGCCGGATAGCGCCGCCTAGGAAAGGCATGGCATCCGCGATATCCGGGCGGGGGATATTGTCCACCCCCTAGCAGTACGGCCGCTACGCGTAGTGCACCGTTCCGATGCCGACGCGGCGGGATCTGCCACCCTCGTCAGGCATCGCGTCTGTTTCGAGTGCCTCGATCGCCTCCTCCAGCGCTTGCCTCACGTCCTCGCGCCGTTTCGGCAGAGCCGACAGCAGATCGCGCAGTTCGGACACATCGCAGATCTCGGCCAGGGCCTGGACGGCCTGCTGCCGCACGTGGGGATCGCTGTCGCCAAAGCTGCCGGTCAGCAGTGGCAGCACCTTGCCGGGCGTGAAGAAGCTGAGTGCCCAGACAACCCGGCGCCGAACATCTGGCGAAGGCTCGCGCTTGAGCCGCGACGCCAATGGCGGAACCGCTTCATCGTCGCCGATAGCCGCCAGCGCCACCGCCGCCTCGCCACGCACCTCATCGTCGTCATCACTCAGCAGCCCAAGCAGCAGCGGCATCGCGCGCGGATCGGGTTGTTCCCGCAAGGCTTCGACGAGACCCGCGCGCGCATCTGCCTGCGCGGTGGCGAACACGTCGATCAGATGCGCAATGACTGCGGGGTTGCCATGGCGCGTCAGCGATTTCGCCAGCGATCCCTTTACTTGTGCATCCGCATCGGGGGCGCGCAGAAAGGCCAGTGCTTCCGGCGGTGTGACGGCACCATCGGGCAGCCAGATTGTTTCGGCTGCCGCTTGCTGAACACGCCGGCTCGGATCCTGGAGGCAACCCAGGATCAGGGCGGCATGGCCCTTCGCGTCGATGCGGCCGATGGCCTCGATGGCCTTGCACCGCACCTCGTCGTCGCGGTCGCGCAACGCATTCGCAAGAAACGGGACGGCCTGCGCATCGCGCAAGCTGGCGAGCGCGTCGCAGACGCTGCGCCTGACGCTCGGCTCGGCATCGCTCAGCGCGCGGAAAAGGCTTTGCAGCGTGGGCGTGGTGTCGGGATGCGCCTCCCACGGGAGGCTGCCGAGCGAGCCGGCGGCGCGCTCCCTGAATTCGGCATCGGGATCCTGCAGCGCGGCATGCAATACCGGCAGCGCGTCAAAGTCGTTGTTGTCGCCCAAAGCCCAGAGCACCGCCCAGCGCACCCGGCGTGTCTGCGCAGGATTGTTGAACGCGTCAATCAGATGCTGCGTGGCGGCTGCGTGCCGCATCTCGCCCAGCGCGTTGACCGCGTAGTAACGGACCTCTTCGTCCGGATCGCTGACGATGCGGTCGGCGAGGATGCCGATGGCTTGATGTACCTGCATCGAGCCCAGCGCGATGACGGCCTGCAGGCGCACGCGAGCCACCTCGTCGTTTGCCGCAACCATGAGCGCCGGGATGGCCTCCGGCGGCGAGAATCGCAAGGCTTCGGCCGCCGTCTCCCGGACGATTGCCGAGGTATCCGACAATGCGGCCAAGAATACGTTGCGCAGCGCCGGCACCGCGTCGAAGCCGGCGCACTCCCTGAGCGCGGATAGCGCCGTGGCCCGCACACCTTCGTCGCTGTCGTTGACGGCCACGCGCAGATCCGGGACCAGGTCGGCACGCTGCACTTCACCGAGCATGGAGGCGGCAAAGGCGCGAACCTCGGCGTCCTGATCGTGGCGCAGGCGGTCTTTCAGCGCCTCGACTGCCGGCTCCGTGCGAAAGACGCCGAGCGCCAGGACGGCTTGCTTGCGGACCTCGGCACTGGCGTCATCGAGCGCCGTGACGAGAGCATGCACGTGCTTTGGCGACTGGCTCGCCAGGGCCGCCGCCGCGGCCGCCCGGATCGACGCGTCGGGGTCGCCCGCCAGCGCTTGGAGCACTGCCTGCGCCGCTTGCGCATGCGGTTCCATGTCGTAGTGCCCGAGCGCATGGATCGCGCTGGCGCGAATGTACGGGTCTTCATCCCTCGCCGCGGCCAGCAACGGCGGAACGAACGCATCGTCCGTCCCCGGATCGGTGAGGCTGACGTTCGCGCCGCGCCGTTCGTCAGGGGGCTGCGCCCTCAAGGACGCGATCAGGTCTTCGATTTCGCTCGGCGCACGCACCRCTTCGGCGGCCGAATCTTGAGCAGCGGCATCCCGATTGCCAGCAAGGGCAGCTTTCACGCGCAGCATCAGTGCCTTCAGCCGCATGTGCCAGCCCCCGGACCTTCCCTCGTGTCGTTGTCCGCGACCGGCAATGCGCGCAGCCGCCGCCCCTCGAACAGCGCATGGGACACGCAGTCCATGCGCCGGATTTCCTTGATATCTATCATGATGACGATCACGATGCGTAAGCTTCCCTCTCCATTGCACGGTCGCGAGGCATACGCCTTGTTCGCCTGCTGTTCGCCTGCGTTTGCCTGCTTGACGGATTGGTGACCAGCTCGCCCGTCGACCGGCACACACCGCTCGCTTCGGCCTCAACGCAACCATTTCGCGTCGAACCGGCGCGACACGTTATCACAGGCGCTTCATGCATCTCAAGTGCAGGCGCAACCCGGCAACGTGGGCAAAGAAGTCGCAGCGGCGAGACGCACATTGGCCGGGATGTTGCATCTTCTCGGCTTTGCGGATTCGTGTTGGGGGTATCGGTTCAGGCCGCCTTCGCCCCAACCGACCAGTAGTAAGTCGGTGCCGTGCCGTTGATGCAGTGATCCCCAACCCCCCTTGCCTTGTAGATGGTCGGATTATGCGAAGCCAGCGTGCGGGCATTGCGCCAGTGGCGGTCCAGCTGACGGCCTTCGTCCAGCGCGGAAGCGCCGCCTATATCGAACAGCCGTGTGGCCGCCGCCAGCACCTGGTCCGCGATGCCAACCTGCGCCTTGGCGGTACGCAACTCCACATCGTCCAGCAAGCCGACCGGCACGGCTTTGCCCCGCTGGCGCAGGCGATCGATCTCACCCAGGCCTTGCGCCACGGCGGCGACGGCGGCAGCCGCCACGAACGCCGTGCCGGCCAGCTGGCCCACCACCTGCTGCACCAGCGGATCCTCGGCTGGCGTACGTCCGCTGCCGTGGCTGTACACCCGCTTGCGCGCGCGCACAAAGGCCGCCGCGTCGCGCTCGATGGCCCGGGCGATGCCGGCCAGCGTCGCCAGGTGCACCAGCTGGAAGTAAGCCGTGATGGACGTGGGCACATTGCGCGGGAAGCTCAGCACCTGTTGGCCGGATACCGCGACGCCGCGAAAGCGTGTGGTGCCGGAGCCGGTGAGGCGCTGGCCAAAGCCCCGCCAGTCGTCGATGCGGTCGATGCCCGCCGCATTGGCCGGCACCAGCACATAAACGGGTTCGGCACTGCCCTCGCGGCTGGCGCTGACGGCAATCCAGTCGGCATAGAGCGTGCCTGTGCTGTAGAACTTCTCACCGTCGAGGCGCCAGCCTTCGCCATCTGGCGACAAGGTGGTCTTGTGCTTGCCTGGCGCGCCGTCGCCAAGCTCGGTCGTGGCGTTGCCGAAGATCGCGCCCTGCGCGACGAGCCGCAGCCAGCGCTCCCGCAGCTCGGGCGCTATCTCCGCATAAAGCCGCTCGACAAAGCCAAAATGGGCGCGCAGGATCTGCGGCAAGTTGGAATCCGCTTCGCCTAGTTCGATCAGCAATGCAAACAGTTGCTCGACCGAAGCGCCCAGCCCGCCGAGCGCCACCGGCACGCGCAAGGCGCCGAAGCCGGCATCGCGCAGCAGGGCGACCGCATCGAAAGCAAGCTCGCGCCCCTGTTCGCGCTCGGCCGCGCGTTCGGCGATCTGCGCAAAGACCGGGCGGAAGCGGGCGGAGAGATCCGCCTGGGAAGGATTGCGTTCTGGCATGCGTTTGTTGTCTGGGTTTAGATAGCGATGGCAATCACAGGAGGCTCGCCAGCGGCGGCGTCGGGGTCGTCCGGCTCGCCGGGCTTGTGCCGGTTAGCCCGCAGCTCACCGATCTGGACCAGAAGACATTGATTGCCGCGGTTCTCCCCTTCAAGCCGCGCGCTGCAGCGGCAATTTGCGGCTGGCTTCGAACAACGGCGCGCAACGATCCGCGGCCAGGCGAATGCGTTCGGCCAGCGCGGCGCTGCTGACCTGGTAATTGTGGAAATCTCCCGGGCTGCCGTACACGCCGATGGGCAGCGTGAGCGCCTGCAGGAAGCCGAACAGCGGCCGCAACTGATGCTCCAGCACCAGCGCGTGGCGGTCGCTGCCGCCCGTGGCC
>NZ_JBFTSF010000246.1:0-14473 GCF_056399905.1 Cupriavidus sp. 01L46 | reverse complement strand
CCTTCACCGAAGGCGCCCGCATCGCCGGCCTCGACCGCTCGGGTGTCTCGGCTACGCCGGCTCGCGGATTCGATGCCTACTCCGATGGCGCACGTGCCGGCAAGTTTGACCCGTACACGGATGGCGCGCTGGTTGCCGGCCTGGATAGCACCGGCGTATCGGCTACGCCGGCCCGCAGCTTCGATGCCTACACCGACGGCGCTCGCAGCGGCAAGGTCGACGTCTTCACCGAAGGTGCCAACGCCTGATGCATCCGACAGTAAGAAACGTTACCGCGCGCGGTGCCGGCTGACAGCCGCGCCGCGCGCTTTGCCTTGAAGCGAGAGGGAACAAGTGAGCTAACCGCTAACCGCTAATCGCTAACAGCTAGATTGCATTTCGCCGTCCACCCGCACCGCGAGGCCCAGCGGATTGCCGGCCCGCAGCGCTTGTGGCAGCAAAGCCGCAGGCATGTCCTGGTAGCAGACCGGACGCAGGAAGCGCGCGATTGCCAGCGAGCCAACGGAAGTCGAGCGCCCGTCCGACGTGGACGGATATGGGCCACCGTGCACCATCGCGTGGCTGACTTCCACGCCCGTACCGAAACCGTTCACCAAGATCCGGCCCACGCGCCGCTCCAAGGCAGGCAGGAGGCCGCGTGCAGCGTCGTGATCGGCTTCATCGATGTGGATGGCGGCGGTCAATTGCCCTTCGAGGGATTCCACCACGCGCTGCATGCTGGCCAGGTCCGGGCAACGCACCACCAGCGACGCCGCGCCGAAGATCTCCGCGCGCAGGGCCTCGTGCTCAAGGAACGCTTGCGCGGTAGTGGAAAACAATGCKGCCTGCCCCTGGTATTGMGCGCCCGCCTGCCCACGCGCCACGGTGCTCACCTGCGGATGGCAGCCGATGGCATCCACCCCCGCGCCGTAAGCGCGGTGAATGCCGGGCGTGAGCATGGTTGCAGCCGGGATCTGCGCGATCGCCGCTTCGGCCGCTGCCAGGAAGCGCTCCAGATCCGGGCCGTCCACGGCAAGGATCAAGCCGGGATTGGTGCAGAACTGGCCCGCGCCGAGCGTCAGCGAGGCTGCGAATGCCTTGCCGATGGCATCGGCGCGGTTGCCCAGCGCGTGCGGGAACAGCAGGACCGGGTTGATGCTGCTCATTTCCGCGTAGACGGGAATCGGCTCGCTGCGGGCCGCGGCGATCTGCATCAGCGCGGTGCCGCCGGCGCGCGAGCCGGTGAAGCCGACCGCCTTGATGCGGTGATCGCTGACCAGCCCCTGCGCGATCTCCAGGCCGGCATCGAACAACAGCGAGAACGTGCCCTCGGGCAAGCCCAGCGCCTCCACCGCCTTCTGGATCGCACGGCCGACCAGCTCCGAGGTGCCAGGATGCGCCGGATGCGCCTTGACGATGACCGGGCAGCCGGCGGCGAGCGCCGACGCCGTGTCGCCACCCGCCACCGAGAACGCCAGCGGGAAATTGCTGGCGCCGAACACGGCCACCGGGCCCAGCGCGATGTGGCGCAGGCGCAGGTCCACGCGCGGCAGCGGCCTGCGTTCCGGCTGCGCGGGATCGATGCGCAGGCCGAGGAAGTCGCCCCGCCGCACCACGCCGGCAAACAGCCGCAACTGGCCCACGGTGCGCCCCAGTTCGCCTTCGATGCGGGCGCGCGGCAGGCCGCTCTCGCTGACGCAGCGCGCGATCAGCGCGTCGCCGATCTCCAGGAGATTGGCGGCGATCTTCTCGAGGAACGCGGCGCGTTGCTCGAGCGGCGTTTCGCGATACACATCGAACGCCCGCGCAGCCAGCGCGCAAGCCTGGTCCAGTTGCGCCCGCGTGGCGCCGCCAAAAGCCGGCGCCAGGGTTTCGCCGGATGCGGGATCGACGGCCCGGAGCTCGCCATGGGTGCCGCGCACGGACTGGCGGCCAATGAGCAGTTCGCCTGTGAGGTTCATCTTGGGTCCTTGAAATGAAAAGGCGGCGCGTCAGCGGCGCCGCCAGTCGTTCGATATGGGTTAGGGGTTAGGGGTTAGCGGCTCGCGTCAGCCGTGGCGCGCCTCACTTGCCCCAGCGCAGCACCATCGGATCCAGCCGGCGCGCGATCTGCAGCAAGCCGGCACGCGTGGCCGGGTGCATGGGCTGCAAGGGATGGCGCAGCGCGTCGCAGGCAATCACGCCGCCCTCCTTCATCAGCGCCTTGGCGGTTGCCAGCCAGCCTTGCCGGTTCTCATAGTTGATCAGCGGCAGCCATTGCTGGTAATGCTGCGCGGCCAGCTCCGTGTCGCCGGCCTGGTAGGCATCGACGATCTTGCGGATGCCATCGGGGAAGCCCGCGCCGGTCATCGCGCCGGTGGCGCCGGCATCGAGGTCGGCCATCAGCGTGATGGCTTCCTCGCCATCCCACGGGCCGACGATGGCGTCGCCGCCAAGCGCGATCAGCTCGCGCAGCTTTACCGCGGCTTGCGGCACCTCGATCTTGAAGTACGAGACGTTGGCAATCTCCTTGGCCAAGCGCGCCAGGAACGGCGCCGGCAGCGTGGTGCCGCTGACAGGCGCGTCCTGGATCATGATGGGGATATCGATCGCCGCTGAGATGGTCGCGAAGAAGTCGTAGATGGCGCGCTCGGGCACGCGGATGGTGGCGCCGTGGTACGGCGGCATCACCATCACCATGGCGGCGCCGGCATCCTGCGCGGYACGGCTGCGCTCGGCGCAGATGCGCGAGCTGAAATGCGTGGTGGTGACGATCACCGGAACGCGGCCGGCCACGTGCTCTAGCACCGTGGTCATCAGCAGGTTGCGCTCATCGTCGGTGAGGACGAACTGCTCGGAGAAGTTCGCCAGGATGCAGATGCCGTTGGAGCCGGCGTCGATCATGAAATCGATGCAGCGGCGCTGGCCGTCGAGGTCGAGGCCACCCTGCTCGTCAAAGATGGTGGGCGCCACCGGGAATACGCCACGGTAGGCGGGATGGGTATCTGGCATGGTGTCTCTCTCCTTGTTATGGCTCGGCGACTTGCGGCAGGGAATGAATATACGGCGCGCCATGCCACGCTGTATATTGAATCCTTTCCATCTCGTGATCGCTTTTACGACTCACGACTCACGACACACATGGCCGCTCACATGGCCGTCATCCTTCCGGAACCCGAACGCACATGAAAGCCACGCTGGACGTGCTGATGTCCCGCCTGCGCATGAAGCAGCTGCAATTGCTGATCGCGCTGGACGACCACAAATCGCTGCACCAGGCCGCGTCGGCCATGGCCATGACGCAGTCCGCGGCCAGCAAGGCCTTGCAGGAACTGGAAGGCATGCTCGATGCGCCGCTGTTCGAGCGCTCCAAGACCGGYATGCGGCCGAACCAGTTCGGCCACTGCGTGATCCGCTATGCCCGCCTGCTGGCAACGGACCTGACGTCGCTGTGCCAGGACATGGCCGAGATCCGCTCGGGCCGTGGCGGGCACCTGGCCGTGGGCACCATCATGGGCGCGGTGCCGCAGGTGCTGGTGCCGGCGCTCGATGCCATGCAGGCCGACCAGCCGAACCTGTCCATCGAGATCGTCGAGGACACCAGCCTGCGCATGCTGACGCTGCTCGACGATGGCCGGCTGGACCTTGTCATCGGTCGTGCGCTGGTGAGCGAGCAGCCCGCCAGCTATCACTACGAGCCGCTGGGCGACGAGCCGATCTCCGTGGTGGTTGGCTATGCCCACGCGGCGCCGCGCGGCCGGGAGCTGGGCTTTGCCGACCTTGCCGGCTACCGCTGGATCGTTTATCCCGGCCAGATGCCCATGCATGCTCTGCTGCAGCGGGAGCTGGACATGGCGGGACTGGGCATGCCGCCCAATGCGATTTCCACCTCGTCCACCTTTGTCACGGTKACCATGCTGCAGCGCAGTGCCAGGCTGGTATCGCTGTTGCCGACCAGCGTGGCGGAGCTGTTTGCCCGGCAAAAGCTGCTGCGGATCCTGCCGGTGCGGATGCAATCCCGCCAACAGACCTTCGGCATCGTGACCCGGCGCGGGGGCACGCTGTCCGCCGCGGCCGGACAACTGATCAAGCTGCTGCGTGCCGGGTGCTCGCCAGCCTGAAAGCGCGTTTCAGGCTGGCCGCTGGCCATGCAAGACGCCCCAGGGGGTTCCTCCACGTATTCCCACAGGTAATCACCCATTCAATAAACATCATTAGTCAGATATCACTCCCATCCTTATAGTCTGGCTATCCGCGCATCAGCACATCAGCGCAGGCCCATAACAATGATGGAGACAATGATGAAACGATGGATGTCCGGCGCCCTCGCCGGCTTGCTGGGAATTGGAATTGCCGCCGCCATGACCGGCGCCTGCGCGCAAGACACCCGCCCGGTACGGTTGATGGTGGGTGCCGCGCCCGGCGGCGGCACCGACGTCATGGCCCGCATCGTCTCCGACAAGCTCGCCGCCATCCTCAAGCAACCCGTGGTGGTGGACAACCGGCCCGGCGCGTCCAACACCATCGCCGCCGACATTACCGCCAAGTCCGCGCCCGATGGCAACACGCTGTTGATGGGTGTGGTCACCTCGCAAGCCATCGCGCCGCACCTGCTCAAGCTGCAATTCAATCCGCTCAAGGACCTGGTGCCGGTGGCGCTGGTGTCGTCGGTGCCCAATGTGCTGGTGGTCAACAACCAGGTGACGGCGCGCGACGTCAAGTCGCTGGTGGCGCAGATCCAGGCCAATCCCGACAAGTTCCGCTATAGCTCCTCCGGCGTCGGTAGCACCCAGCACCTGGCCGGCGCGGCGTTTGCGCACCAGATCCATGGCAAGTTGCTGCACGTGCCCTACAAGAGCAGCAGCAGCGCGCTGGTGGACCTGATGGGCGGGCAGGTCGACATGAGCTTCGAGACCATGCCGTCCGTCATCAACCATATCAAGGCCGGCAAGCTGCGCGCGCTGGCGGTCACCGCCGATCAGCGCTCGGCGCTGTTGCCCAACGTGCCCACGCTGGCCGAAGCCGGCGTGCCGGGCATCCAGACCAATGCCTGGTACGGCGTCTACGCCCCTGCCGGCACGCCGCCCGCCACGCTGCAAAAGCTGGGCGCCGCGCTGGCCACCCTGCTCAAGGATCCCGACACCGTGCGCCGCCTGAACGACGTGGGCGCACTGCCAGGCACGCTCAATGCCGCCCAGTTCGATGCCTTCTCGCGCGCCGAATATGCGCGCTACGGCAAGATGATCGCCGAGCTCGGCGTCAAGCTGGACTGAACCAACATCCCCCGATCATTCTGAGACCCCCATGACCCAACGACCCAGAATCGCCATGGTGCTCGGCGACCCCGCCGGCATCGGCCCCGAACTGATCGYCAAGCTGCTCGCGGACCCCGATACCGCGGCGCGCGCCGATATCCTGCTGATTGCCGACCGCGACGAATGGCGTCACGGCATGCAGGTGGCCGGTGTTGACATCGCACTGCGCGAAACCGACTCGCTGGTGTTCGCCGGCAATGACAGCAACAACGCGGCGCGCCTGTTCCACTGGCAGCTCGACGGCAAGCCCGCCTACCAGCGCGGCGTGGCCAGCGCCGAAGGCGGCCGCTACAGCCTCGGCACGCTGGCACTGGCGCTGGAACTGGCCGACGCCGGCAAGGCCGATGCCATCCTGTTCGGCCCGCTCAACAAGAGTTCGCTGCATGCCGCGGGCATGGGGCATAACGACGAGCTGCACTGGTTCGCCGAGAAGCTCGGCTACCACGGCGCCTTCTGCGAGTTCAATGTGCTCGATGGCCTGTGGACCTCCCGCGTGACATCGCACGTGGCGCTCAAGGACGTGCCCGCCATGATCAACCGCGCCAGCGTGGGCGACGCCATCGACCTGATCGACCAGGCCCTGCGCGGCGCCGGCATGGCCCGCCCGCGCATTGCCGTGTGTGKCCTGAACCCGCACAACGGCGACAACGGCGCCTTCGGATGCGAGGAGATCGACATCATCGCGCCGGCCGTGGCCGACGCACAGGCGCGCGGCGTGGCGGCCGATGGCCCCTTCCCCGCCGACACCATCTTCCTCAAGGTGCAGGGCGGCCCGGACGAGCGGCAGTTCGACGCCATCGTCACGATGTATCACGACCAGGGCCAGATCGGCATCAAGCTGATGGGCTTCTCGCGCGGGGTCACCGTGCAGGGCGGCCTGCCCGTGCCGATCACCACGCCGGCCCACGGCACCGCCTTCGATATCACGCAGCAAGGCCGCGCCGACCTCGGCGCCACGCTGCAGGCTTTCCGCATTGCCTGCCAGATGGGCAGCAGCCGCGCAGCCCACAAAGCCCGCTAAGCCCAGTAAGCCCAATAAGCCCGCCACCATTCGCCACTGGCACCCAAACCCACGGAGACTCTCTTGAAAATCACCAACATCCGCACCCGCGTCTTTGAATGGAAGGGCAAGACCGTGCCCCCGCAGGCCCACTTCTGCACCAACGCCACCGACATCCTGTTCGAGCGCGGCGACGCCATGGGCTCCTTCCGCTTCCACGGCTGGCTGGTGGTGGAAGTCGAGACCGACACGGGCCTCGTCGGCATCGGCAACTGCGCGCTGGCGCCGCGCGTGGCCAAGGAAATCATCGACCAGTACCTGGCCCCGATCGTGATCGGCCAGGACCCCTTCGACAATGAATACCTGTGGCAGAAGATGTATCGCCGCACCCACGCCTGGGGCCGCAAGGGTATCGGCATGGCCGCGATCTCGGCGGTGGACATCGCGCTGTGGGACCTGATGGGCAAGGCCGTGGGCAAGCCGGTGTTCAAGCTGCTGGGCGGGCGCACCAAGGAAAAGATCTGGTGCTACGCTTCCAAGCTCTACAACAACGATGACCGCGACGCCTTCCTGGCCGAAGCCCGGAGCTATCTCGACCAAGGCTTCACCGCCATGAAGATGCGCTTTGGCTATGGCCCGAAGGATGGCMCCGCCGGCATGCAGAAGAACATCGAGCAAGTGCGACTGTTGCGCGAGCTGGTGGGCGACAGCGTCGACATCATGCTGGAGTGCTATATGGGCTGGACGCTGGAGTACGCCCGCCGCATGATTCCGCGCCTGGCCGAATTCAACCCGCGCTGGCTGGAAGAACCGGTGATTGCCGACGACATCGAAGGCTACGCCGAACTCAAGAAGATGAGCCCCTTCCCCATCTCCGGCGGCGAGCACGAGTTCACCTCCTACGGCTTCAAGGACCTGTTGGAGCGCCGCGCGGTGGACGTGATCCAGTACGACACCAACCGGGTTGGCGGCATCACCGCCGCGCAGAAGATCAACGCCATGGCCGAGGCCTGGTCCGTGCCGGTCATCCCGCACGCGGGCCAGATGCACAACTACCACCTCACCATGGCCTCGACCGCATCGCCGATGTCCGAGTTCTTCCCGGTGCACGACGTGGAAGTGGGCAATGAGCTGTTCTACTACATCTTCAAGGGAGAGCCGACGCCGGACAGGGGCTACCTGCAGCTCGACGACAACTTGCCAGGGCTGGGGCTGACGATCAACGAGGAGTATTTCGGGGAGTTCGAGATCATCGGATAAAAGGGGCCGCAACAGCCTGCAATCCTCCTGGCTGTGCCGGCTGCGCTCTCTGAAGGGCGCAGCCGGCCACTTGCGTTTCAGGTCCGGCCTCGGTCCTTCCCCCCTCACCCCTTCACCGCCACCGCCCCCAGCAACGCCCGCACCAGCGCCTGCAGCGGCTCGCTATGCTCCGTGCGCCGCAACCACATCGCGCCCACCGCAGGCAGGTCCCACGTCAGCGTATGCGGCAACACAGCCGCGCTGYCGGTGGCCGCGAGCTCGGCCGCCACCGCGCGCGGCACGATGGTGATGGCGCGTGGCTGGTTGCGCATCAGCGTGGCGATGGTCTTGATCGAATAGGTTTCCACCATTGGCGTGGGCGGCACCGCGCCGGCGGTGGCGAACAGTGTGTTGATGGTGCGCCGGATCGGCGTGTGCGCGGGCGGCAGGATCCAGTCCAGCGCCGCCAGGCGCTGCCAGTCCAGCTTGCCGCGCGCGAGCCGCGCAGCGGCGTCCACAGGCACCACCAGCGCCGGTTCCTCGCGGTAGAGCGGCGTCTGCGCGATGTCGTCGCCCGGCGCGTAGAAGGACCGGGCAATCACGCAATCGAGCTCGTGCGCGCGCAGCGCCGCCACCAGTTCATCCGTGGTGCCCTCGCGCACCAGCACCGCCACGCGCGGCTGCTGCTGCAGGCCGTGCGAGCAGGCCGCGTCCAGCACCACCGGCGCCACATAGGGAATCACGCCGATGCGCAGCCGCCCGTGCAGTCCGGCGCCGATCACCGCCAGCTCCCGCCCCAGCGCCTCCGTATCCGCCATGGCCAGCCGCGCATGCGCCAATACCGCCGCGCCGGTGCCGGTCGGCTCCAGCCCCCGGCGCGAACGCACGAACAGCGGCACCATGAAGATCTCCTCGATCTCCCGCAGCGCCTTGGTCACGGCGGGCTGGGTCAGGTCCATCTCGGCCGCCACGCGCGAGACCGAGCGCTGGCGGTCCAGCGCCAGGAGCAGCGCGAGGTGCTTCAGGCGCAGGCGCGAGACGAGGTTGTGCTGGAGTTTGTCGACTGGTGAGGGCAATGAAAGTCCTGGGCCTGAGCACGTTGCAAGCCTGTGATTTTACTAGGGCACGTTTGAACCACCGGCACCGGCAGCATACGTGCGGTAACGCGCGGACCGCGGTCGTGACGTTGTAGCACAATGCCTGGCGGATCCCGGCTGGATCTCAGCGCCGAAATCGTCACTTCTATGAGAAGACACGATGAACAGGGTCACAGGCCACCTGGCCGTCCTCTTCGCATTGAGCCTGTTTGTCATTCCTGGTGCGCAGGCGTCCGACATCGTCTGTAAAACAGCGCCCCGTGCGGCCCCTGCCGGCTGCCAAGGCCCGGCCGCAAGCCGCCAGGCGTGTGCGCGGCAAACAGACAATCGCCCGCGCGCGGCGCGGCTCATCTGCGATTACGCCCTTCTGTCGATTGGCTATGAGCGCATCTATGCCGAACAGCAGCGGCTGCTCCACACAGGCGCAATTCGCAAAGCGGATATCGTAGCCTGGCGCAAGAAGCGGGACGCTTGCGACTCCGTGCGCTGTCTTGACGGTGTCTTCGCGCAATGGCCGCAGCACGATGCCAGGCCGAAGCCGGCCCGGGACGCCAATCGCGCCAGCAAGCAGCACGAGAAGCTGGAAGCGCATCACAGTCCACGACGCGGCGGAGCGGCAAGGCCAATGCCGCTCAGACAGAATCCGCAGGCACCAGCGCAGCCGGTGGCCACGCCGCACAACGCGCCGCCGGCCACGATCGCTACCACCACGGACACATCGTTCCGCGCTTCGCCGACGGTCGCCGCTGCGCCCCCTCTCGCTAACAAGGCGGTTTCCGGCCCCAAGGGCACTCTTGGCAACCTGGCCTGGTTTGGCGCGTTCGGCATGAGCCTGGCCTACCTGCTCAAGCGTGGACAGGACGGGCGCTTGCGCAAAGTGGTTGCGCAGTGCCGGCGCACGCCGGCACCCATGCTGGTGTTGTACGCATTAATCGTCGTGAATGTCCTGCTTCTGTTCTTCGCGTTGGCGAAGGGCTAGTCCAAGTGTGGCCACACCTGAACGGACCGGGCGGGGAGGTGCCCATCCTGCTGTGGAGCGAGCGCGAACGCGGGGTGCGCTCCATCTGCGGGCAAGGCCCCGCGCCCGCGCTGGCTGACCCTGCCGCGATGCGCGCCATGGGACTGGACCTGGTGCCCGGCATCGGCCTGCTGCCCGCCACGGTGCCCGGCGCCTTCGGCGCGTGGCTGACCATGCTGCGCGACTACGGCACCTGGATGCTGGCCGATGTGCTGGCCCCCGCCATTGGCTATGCGCGCGACGGCTTCCCGCTGGTGCCGCGCATCTCGCAAGCCATCCTGGCGGTGCGCGAACTGTTCCAGAACGAATGGCACAGTTCGGCGGCCGTCTGGCTGCCTGATGGCCGCGTGCCCCGCCCGGGCAGCCTGCATACGGTGCCTGGCGTGGCACGCACCTATACGCGCATCGTCGAGATGGCCGAAGCCGCCGGCGGCACGCGCGAGCAGCAGATCGACGCCGCGCTGGATTGCTGGTACCGAGGCTTCGTCGCCAGGGAAATCGACAGCTTCTGCCGTACCCAGGCGGTGCGCGACACCACCGGCGAGCGGCACAAAGGACTGCTGCGCCATGAAGACATGGCGCACTGGGCGCCCACCGTGGAAGCGCCCGCCACGCTGGAATTTGGCCGCTATACGGTGGCCAAGTGCGGCATCTGGAGCCAGGGCCCGGCATTCCTGCAGCAGCTCGGCATGCTGCGCCACGCTGATCTCGCGGCCCACGCGCCGACCTCGCCCGAGTTCGTGCACCGCATTGYCGAGGCGGCCAAGCTGGCCATGGCCGACCGCCTGGCATGGTACGGCGACCCCGGCTTTGGCGATACGCCGCTGGCTGGCCTGCTCGATCCCGGCTACCTCGCCGCACGCGCTCGCCAGATCGGCGAACGCGCCTCGCTCGACATCCTGCCGGGCACGGTCGGTGGCCGCGCGCCCCGCCTGCCCGACCTCGGCGCGGCGGAGCGCACGCTGCGCCACGCCGACGTGCGCTTCGGCGTGGGCGAGCCCACCTTTGCGGCCATGCCGCCGGTAGCGGAATGGGCCGAGCGCGAGATCTTCGTCGGCGACACCTGCCACATCGACGTGATCGACCGCGACGGCAACATGGTCGCGGCCAYGCCATCGGGCGGCTGGCTGTCGTCCAGCCCGGTGATTCCCGCGCTGGGCTTCGCGCTCAATACCCGCCTGCAAATGACCTGGCTGGAGCCGGGCCTGCCCAACACGCTAGCGCCGGGCAAGCGCCCGTGCACCACGCTGTCGCCCTCGCTCGCGCTGCGCGACGGCGAGCCCTATATGGTCTTCGGCACCCCCGGCGGCGACCAGCAGGACCAATGGTCCGTCGCCTTCTTCCTGCGCCACGCCGTGCACGGCATGAACCTGCAGGAAGCCATCGATGCGCCTGCCTGGCATGTCGATCATTTCCCCGGCTCGTTCTGGCCGCGCAAGGTGGTGCTCAACCGGCTCAGCGTGGAGTCCCGGCTGCCCGAGGACACCATCGCGGCGCTGCGCGCGCGCGGCCATGAGGTCAAGGTGGGCGAGCCGTGGTCGGAGGGGCGGATGTCCGCCTGCACGCGGGAGCGCGATGCGCAGGGGCGGCTGGTGCTGCGCGCCGGCGCCAATGCGCGTGGCATGCAGGGATATGCGGTGGGCCGCTGACGGAGCATTGGCTCACGGGTCCACAGGCTCACTGGTCCCGACTCGCAGGATCGAATCAAACCGGATCGCACCGTGCGGTTCGCATAGCCATCGGAGAAGGAAAGAGATGAAAGCCGTTTTGAAGCGCTGCTTGCTGGGCCTTGCCACGTTCTCGCTGTTTGCCGCCGCCTCGGGCGCCGGCGCCGCCGATCCCTTCCCGCAAAAACCGATCACGCTGATCGTGCCGTGGGCCGCCGGCGGCTCCACCGACATCCTTGCCCGCGTGCTGTCCGAGCACCTGACCCGCTCTCTTGGCCAGCCGGTGATCGTCGACAACAAGCCCGGCGCATCCGGCAATATCGGCTCTGCCATGGTGGCGCGCGCCAAGCCCGACGGCTACACGCTGCTGGTCGGCTCCATGAGCACGCACGCGATGAACCCTGCGCTGATGCCCAACATGCCCTTTCGCGGCGTGGAAGACTTCACCCCGCTGGGCCTGCTGGCCTACGTGACCAACACCATGGTGGTCAACCCGTCGGTGCCCGCGCACAACGTCAAGGAGCTGATCGCCTACGCGCGCGCCAACCCCGGCAAGCTGGCCTATGCCAGCGCCGGCCCTGGGTCCACCAACCACCTGAGTGCGGTGCTGTTCGAAAAGATGGCCGGCGTGCAGATGCTGCATGTGCCCTACAAGGGGGGGGCGCCCKCCGTGGTCGACACCGTGGCCGGACAAACGCAATTGCTGTTCTCCGCCGGCACGCAAACCCTGCCTCACGTCAAGGCCAACAAGCTGCGCCTGCTCGCCGTGACCGAAGCCAAGCGCTCGCCGCTGCTGCCCAACGTGCCCACCGTGGCCGAGACCGTGCCCGGCTATGAGCTGTCCGTGTGGTACGGCGCCTTCGGCCCGGCCGGCATGCCGCCGGCGCTGGTGGCACGCCTGAACCAGGAGATCAATCGCATCATGTCGCTGCCGGACGTGAAAGAAAAGATGAACGCCATCGGCGTGGAAACCGCCACCTCCACGCCCCAGCAATTCGGCACCATCCTGCGCCGCGACGCGGACCGCTATGGCAAGTTGATTCGGGACCTGGGCATCAAGGGGGAGTGAAGCCGTGACCGATATCGTGACCTTGCCTGTGGCGTTGCTAGCCTCGCTATGCGACACCCTGGCGCGCGCAGCCGAGCCCGCCACCGCCTTCGATGCGATCGGCAGCACCACCGCCGCGCTGCTGGGCCCGGGGCTGCTCACCATCAACGCCTACCGGCGTGCCAGCTCCGAAGTGGTGCGGCTATGGTCCTCCGACACCACCGCTTACCCCGTGGGCGGCCGCAAGTACAAGGCTGATACGGCGTGGACACGCTGGGTGCTGCACCAGGGCGAGGTCTTCGTGGGCGAGGGGGACGCGGCCCTTGAGGCCGTGTTCGACGATATTTCGACGATTCGCGAGCTTGCGCTTTCGGCAGTGGTCAATGTACCGGTGTGCGAGCGCGGACTCTGCGTGGGGACGTTCAACTTTCTTGCGGCGCGCAGCGCGTGGACGCAGAGCGAGGTGGCCGTGTTGCGCTTGCTCGCGCAGATGGTGGCGCCGGCGGTGATGGCGGCTAGCGCTGCGGGGGAAGCAGAGCGCTGAGACGGGACGCCCGGCATCCGCCGTGCCGGCCGGCGAAGCGTCTACTGTCGGCATTGCGGATGCTTTGCACTTTGCAAGGACCTGGCGGAGATCCCTGCAGAGCCCCAGAAGCCGGATCATGCTCCATTCAGTTAGCTGCGACCAGCTTCTGATAGGCAAGGAACAACTCGTCCGCGGTAGCAAAGCCATCGATCCGCAGCCATGGGTTGCCCGGCGCCGCACGCAGGAATACCACGGGACTGTGGTTCATCTTGTCCTCGTGATAGACGTTGAACGCGCGCTGCGTGGCAACGCTCGCGGCAACAGCGCCGGTGTAGTGCTGCCATTCGGGACCCGCGCCGAACTTCGTCGCATATTCACGCAGGCGCGACGGCGTGTCCTGCTCCGGGTCGATCGAGATCGACACCATGYGCACCTTGTCCCTGTTCGGGCCAAGCTCGCCCTGCAATTGCGAAAGCGTCTGGCTGATCACCGGGCAGACGGATGTGCAGGTGGTGTAGATGAACGTGAGGACTACCGGGCGGCCATCGTCCAGTTMGCTCTTCAGGGAAACGGTCCGCCCATCGTCGCGCACCAGGTTCACGGAGGGCAGCGCGTAGGTCACCGTCGAAGTGCGCGTATCCCGCATCATGTGGTGATGCGCGTGCGGATCGGCGTCRTCGTGCGCGATGGCGCAAGGCACCATCGCTGCAAGCATGCCGCCAGCTGCGATCGCCGACATCAATACCCTGGCCCATCGTGCCTTGACCGTTCTCCTTCTACTCGCTCTCATGACAATCTCCTTGAGCAGTGATCGGCACACCTCGGCAACGGATCGCCCGGCGTCGGCTTTATCTCCGGCGGCACACGCCTGCCCGCCCCTGAATTATGGGGACCGGCCGCGCAGCGCGGTATGGGGCGGGCCCCTACTGCGGCGGTAGGGCAATCCATCCGGCCCACCCGGCACAGCGCGCAGCCGAACCTGGCAGCGCCCGCCTTCTGCGCGCATGAAAGGCCGCGGGATGCCCGCCTACGGCACGGTCCACTCTCCATCGGCGGCCAGCCGCATGCGCTCGGGCTCCGCAAACCGGACGATGTAACCCCCTTTGGAGGCAAAACGCTGACCAGGCCCGAGGGTCAGGCGTGGGTAGTAGCCGGTGATGATCCGGCGCTCGATCATGTCGTCGAGGCGCTCCACCAGGTAGTCGGGTGTGAAGGTATCGGCCATGTGGCTCAGCGTCTCCGCCAACAAGCCACAGGCAAGAAAGGTGTCCGCCTGCGTCTGCTCGGCAACGACCGGGATACGCCGGATCGCGAACCAGCCGAGCGCGTAGTCGACCCTCACGCGCCGCCGCTCCGGCAGATCGACGGGATAGGCAAGGCGCGTAACGCCGCGCCAGCCCGCGGGCAAGGGCGTGCGATCGAGCCCGCCCATCAGGCCCGACATGAACACATCGGCATGCGGCGGCGGTACGCTCCCGAGCGCGGCGACATCGTCCGGGCGCAGCCACAGCATCAGCGCGTCCGCGCCCGCTGCACCGCGCAGCGCTGCGGCCACGCTCTCGCTACTGGCGAGAGCGTGGCTTGACACGGGGACGCCGKGCCGCC
>NZ_JBFTSF010000245.1:0-11724 GCF_056399905.1 Cupriavidus sp. 01L46 | reverse complement strand
GGGGATGTCCGGCGAGCGGCTTGGGCGGGTCGAACGTTTCATCGACGACGCCTATATCGCGACCGGCAAGTTGCCCGGCAGCCTCATCCAGGTGTGGCGGCGCGGCGAGTTGGTCCTGAACTCGGTGCTGGGCCTGGCTGACCGCGAGCGCCAGGTGYCCTTGGCCGAGGATTCGATCTTCCGCATCTACTCGATGAGCAAGCCCATCACCTCGGTGGCGGTCATGATGCTGGTCGAGGAATGCAAGATCGCCCTGGACGATCCGGTCAGCAAGTACATCCCGGCATGGGAAAACCTGGGTGTCTACGCCGGGGGCTTCATGGAGAGCTTCCAGACGCGCCCGGCTGCGCGCCCGATGCTGGTGGTCGACCTGCTGCGCCACACGTCCGGCCTGACCTATGGTTTCCAGCAGAACACCAACGTCGACGCCGCTTACCGCAAGCAGATGCTGGGCGAACTCGCCACCGGCGGCACGCTGGACGACATGATCGAGAAGCTGGCCAAGCTGCCGCTGGAGTTCTCGCCGGGCGAGGCCTGGAACTACTCGGTCGCCACCGACGTGCTGGGCTACCTTGTCGGCAAGATCAGCGGAATTCCTTTCGAGACCTTCCTGAAGGAGCGCATATTCGATCCGCTGGGCATGGTTGACACTGCCTTCCACGTGCCGGAAGACAAGGCCTCGCGCTTTTGCGCCTGCTACGCCGTCGGCTCGCTCGGTTCGAAGGTGGTATCCGCGCGCGCGCCGGTCCTGCAGGACGATCCCCGCACCAGCCCCTACCTGAAGCCGCCCAGCTTCCTCTCCGGCGGTGGCGGCCTGGTGTCCACCGCGGCTGACTACATGCGCTTCGCACGCATGCTGTTGCAAGGCGGCGAGCTGGATGGGGTGCGCCTGCTGGGGCCGAAGACCCTGGCGCTGATGACCGCCAACCATCTGCCGGGCGGGGTGGACCTGCCGCGCATGTCGCGCTCCATGTTCAGCGAAGCCACCTATGATGGCGTTGGCTTCGGGCTCGGCTTCGCCACCACGGTGACGCCGGCGACCACGTTGATTCCAGGCAGCGCCGGCGACTTCTTCTGGGGCGGCGCGGCCAGCACCTTCTTCTGGGTCGATCCGCAGGAGGACCTGATCGGACTGTTCCTGACCCAGCTCTTGCCCTCGTCCGCCTACCCGGTGCGCCGCCAGCTGCGCACGCTGGTCTACAGCGCTATCACCGAGCCGGGTGCCGCGGCACGCTAAGCGCCTGGCGAGCCGCAACACGGGACGTGGAGCCTGAGTCGGGACGTCCAGGCTCGGGCAAGGTCAACCGCACGCGGCGCGCAACGATGGCATTTGACCTGCCTCGGATAGCCCGCGTCATGCGTGGATGGCGGCGCCGGCGCAACCGCGCCCGGACCGCCTCAAGCCTTCCACTCCGTGGCCTCCCGAACGCTGCCCAGCACGTCCCCCTGCCCAACGTCGCAACCCTCCCATTTGAAGAACTGCAGCTCTTCCGAGCTGGCCAGGCCATTGGCCAGTACCTGCATGCCGAGCGTGTGCGCCAGCGCGATCACGGCACGCGCGATGGCAGCGCGCTTGGCATCGGTTGCCACGTTACGCACGTAGCCCTGGGGAATCTGCAGCCGGTCAGGCAGCAAGCGCTGCAGGTTGGCCAGCGAGATGGGCGTGTTGCCAACGTCGGCCAGCGTGACGGACGCGCCTTGCTCCTGGATACGGGCGCAGGCCAGGYGGGCGGCTTCCGTGGCGGTGCCCAGCAGGATGCCCGGCAATTGCAGGTCGAGCACGTTGCCGGCTTGGGCGGTCTCGCGCAGGTATTGGCGGAGCAGTTCCGGCAACGCCAGCAGTTCGGACTCCTCGGCGCCGGCCATGAGCGGCAGCAGGATGGGGACGCTGACGCGGGCCGGGCTGGATAGGGCGGCTTGCGGATCCGTGTGCCAGGCTAGCGCGAGTTCGCAGGCGCGGCGCAGCAGCGCGGCATTGATYGCGCCAATGAGGCTTGGGCTGCGCACGTGGTCGGCGATCTCGGCATGCGGCATCCAGCCGGTGGGGCCCGGCCACGCCGGCAGCAGTGCGATGGCCGTGATGGCGGCGGAGCCCAGGTCGAACTGGGAGACGGCTTGCAGCCGGTACTGGCCGCTGTGCAGCGCTTGTTCTATGGCAGCTTCGATCTGCGCGCCGCTACCTGCCTCGGAGGCTGGGCGCCCGGGCGCGCACGGCGCGCCTTGCGTGTGCGGGGCCGGCTGGGGCAGGGCATGGGCTTGCTGCAAGGCCTTCACGTACTGGTACGCGCGCAGGCCGCCGATGACGACGGAGGTCAGCTTTTGCGCGGTCATCTCCGTTTTGAGGAAGTAGCCATTGATCTCGTAGCCGGTCACCACCTCGCGCTCCGGCGCCATGCCGGGATGCCCGGTGCGCAGCACGATCTGGAGGTCGGGGTTGCGCAGTTGCTCGCGGATGTAGCGCACCGTGGCCAGGCCGGCATCGTCGGTTTCCATCACGACATCGAGCAGCACGAGCGCCGTATCGGGGTGAGCGGCGAGGTGGGCCCGGCAGGCTTCGCCGGAATAGACGCTGTGGAACTGGATCTTGCGCCCGGAGAAGGTCAGGTCCATCAGCACCAGGCGCGTGATCTCGTGCACGTCGGGGTCGTCATCGACCAGCAGGACCTGCCACGCGGGCATCGACAAGGAGGCGTTCATGGCAGAGTCCTGGCGGATACGATCGGGATGGTGGCCTTCGCCGAGGGCGTGATGCGGGGCATGCGCAGGGTGAAGACGGTGCCGCCGCCCTCCGCACGCCCCGCATGGCCCACGGCGATGGTGCCACCCAGGCGCTGGGTCACCAGGTTGTAGACCAGATGCAGGCCCAGGCCGCTGCCACCCTTGCCGCGGCGCGAGGTAAAGAAGGGCTCGAAGATCTTCTCATGCAGGGCATCTGGAATGCCGCTGCCGTCGTCGGCGTAGCGGATCACGACTTCGTCACCGGCGGCGAGCCGGGCGGCGATGCGGATGGTGCCGCGCACAGGGCCTGTGTCGCCGCTGCCGAACGCGTGCACCAGCGAGTTCATGACCAGGTTGGTGAGGATCTGCGCGATCGCGCCGGGGTAGCCGTTCATGGCGATGCCGGCTGGGCAGTCGATCAGTAATTGCACGTGCGTGTCGCGCAGGCGCGGGTCGAGGCTGACCACGGTCTCGCGGATATAGTCGCCGAGGTCGAAGCCGCGCCGTTTTTCGCTGGTCTGGTCGACCGCCATCTGCTTGAAGCTCTGCACCAGCTCCGCAKCGCGGTTGGCGTTGGACAGCAGCAAACGGGCGGATTGCGCGGCATCCGACAGGTAGCGCTGCAGCGCCTCTGGTGCCAGCCCGTTGCTTGCCACCAGCGCCTGCGTGGCGCTGGTGCGGTCCTGCAGGTAGGAGGCGGCGCTGACGGCGATGCCCACCGGCGTGTTGATCTCGTGCGCCACACCCGCGACCAGTCCGCCGAGAGAGGCCATCTTTTCCGCGTCCACCAGGTGCTTGCGCGCGGACTCGAGATGGCGCAGCGACTCCATCAGTTCCGCCTGCGCCAGCTCGCGGCTTTCGTGTGACAGCACGATCCACCACGCACCGAAAGCCAGCAGCGGCAGGGTGGCCGAGTACACGCGCAGCAGCAGGCCGCCGATGCCGTCGGCGTGGGCGGCATGGCCTTCGCCGATCAGCCGGTAGGCGAGCAGGAACACGGCGCCCATGGCCGCCGCGGCAATCACGAACAGGCCAAGGAAGCGCGCCAGCCTGCGCAGGAAATGCGGCGGCAGTATCCGCAGGAAACTGCTTTGCCACGGCGCCGCCTGCATTTGCGCGGCGGTGCCGGGCGCCTTGCAGGCATCGTGGCAATGGTTGTCCAGGCCGCAGCACAGCGAGCAGATCGGCCCCGCATAGAAGGGGCAGTGCGCCATGTCCGGCGCTTCGTAGTCGCGCTCGCAGATGCAGCAGCGGATCGGCTCGTCAGTGTGCTCGTCGAGGGGATGCGGGTCCTCCCGCGCGATGTAGTACTGGCCGCGGGTCGCATAGGCGATCAGGATGGCGCTGGCGAACGAAGCGCCCAGCGCGATAAAGGCGCAATAGGCTTGCGCCAGCGCACCAAGCAAGCCGGAGTAAGCGCCGATGCCGGCGAGCGAGGCGATCAGCATGGCGCCGCAGCCCACCGGGTTGAACGCATACAGGTAGGCCCGGCGGAACTCGATGTGCCGCGGGCTGATGCCCAGCGGCTTGAGCACGACAAGGTCAGCGGCCAGGGCGCCGAGCCAGGCGATCACCAGGTTGGAATACACGCTCAGCACGGCCTCCAGCGTGCTGAAGATGCCCAGCAGGGTGAGCAACAGCGCGATCAGCACGTTGAACACCAGCCAAACCACGCGGCCCGGATGGTAGTGCGCCAGCCGCACGAACACATTGGACCAGGCCAGTGAGCCCGCATAGGCATTGGTCACGTTGATCTTGATCTGCGACACGAGCACGAACAGCATCGCCACCGCGAGCACCACMTCGGGCMGATCGAATACCTGCCCGTATGCCCACACGTACATGTGGATCGGCTCCATCGCGCGACTGGCGGGCACGCCGGCTTGCAGCGCGAGCACCGCCAGCAGGCTGCCCGCCAGCACCTTGAGGCCGCCGATCACGATCCAGCCCGGGCCGGCCAGCAGCAGCGCGCTCCACCAGCTCCAGCGGTTCTGCGGCGTGCGCTCGGGCAGGAAGCGCAGGTAGTCCACCTGCTCGCCGATCTGGCCCATCAGCGAGAACAGCACGCCGGTGGCGGCGCCAAACGCGAGCACATTGAACGCCGGCGAGGCCGCGTCGCGCCCGGTGAATGCCGCCCATTGCGCCAGCACGCCGGGATCGTGGCGCAGGATGTAGGCGAAGGGCAGCACCAGCAGCACCGCCCACAGCGGCTGTGTCCACATCTGCAGCTTGTTGATCAGCGTGACGCCGAAGAACACCATCGGCACGATCACCAGCGAGCAGACCAGGTAGCCCACTGTCAGGTTCAGGCCGGTGGCAATGGCGAGCGCCTGGGCCAGGATGGCCGACTCCAGCGCGAAGAAGATAAAGGTGAAGGACGCGTAGATCAGCGAGGTGATGGTGGACCCGGCATAGCCGAAGCCCGCGCCGCGCGTGAGCAGGTCGATGTCCACGTTGGCCACGCTGGCGTGGTATGCCACCGGCAGCCCGATCAGGAAGATCAGCGCGCAGACCAGCAGGATGGCCGGGAACGCGTTCTGGAAGCCAAAGCTGAGCGTGACGCTGGCGCCGATGGCTTCCAGCGCCAGGAAGGACACGCCGCCGATGGCCGTGTTGGCCAGCGTGAACGGCGACCAGCGCCGGTAAGAGCGTGCCGCATAGCGCAGCGCGTAATCCTCCAGCGTTTCGTTCGCGACCCAGGATTGATATTCTCGTTTGATGCGCATGGCGTGGTGGCGTCGGGTGCGATGCGGCTCCGGGAGGGGGGGGCGATCCGGGTCGGGATGGCTGGCAGCGGGCGCTCCGATTATTGTCTGAATCCGCCCCTCGCGCAATGACATGCGCGCTGCGCTGGAAGGGGCCGAAGCGCGCCGCAACCCGCCGCGGAGATGCTGCGCGGCAGCATGGCGCGGCGCCTTGACATTTAGGGTGCCAGCGCAAACACTGGCCGGCAGTCCTCATATCGAAGAGGCCGGGAGCCGCCGGCATCGCGCTCGCTGTTGCCCGAATCCGCTGTGCCCGATGCCAAGGAGAATGCGCGGTTGCCCGCCCAGAATACCGATAGCGCCGATAGCGCCGATAGCGCCGATAGCCCCAATAGCCCCAATAGCCCCAATAGCCAGGCCGGGGAACTGATCTACCGTATCCACGCCGCGCGCGACGACGATGGCTGGCGTGGCGTGGTTGCGCTGGTGCGCGATCAGTTCGCCGCGGGCACGGCCGTGCTGGCGCGGCGGCACCTGGCCGGCGGCCAGGGCGCGGTGCTGCACGGCGCACCAGAGGATCCGGCGTTTTTTCGCACCTTTGCGCAGTACTCCGCGCGCAACCCGTGGTTCCTCTCCAGCACGGCCTACCAGCCCCTGCAGGTGATCAGCGGCGACGACATGCTGGGCAGCGGCGACCTGGTTCGCACGGACTACTACCAGGCGTTGCTGCGGCCCCATCGCTATCTGCATCGCTTGTGCGGGGTGGTGGCGCGCGAGGCGGATGTCGTCTACTACCTTGAGCTGTACCGGCGTGAAGACCAGCGGCGCTTTGCCAGCAAGGAGAAGGCGGAGTTCCGCGGCCTGCTCGCGCATATGGCGCTGTCGCTGGAAAACCGCTGGCACCGCCACAGCGCCGCCGACCTGAGCCAGGCGCTGATGTGCGTCATCGACGGCCATCCTAACGCGACCTTCCTGGTCGAGCAGGATGGGCGCATCGTCTACTGCAACCGCAGCGCGCAGGCGCTGTGCGGGCAGGGCAGCGGCCTGTACCGGGATGGCGAGTATCTTGCCGCGGTGATGCCGACCGACCACCGCACCTTGCACGAGATGCTGGCCACGCTGGCCGGGGCTGCCCAAGGACTTCCCCMCAAGGCCGGCGACACGCGCGACGCCCACCCGGGCCAGGCCGCGCTGGTGCCCACGCAGGTGCTGTCGGTTTCCGCGCCCGGCTTTGCCTTGCCCACGACGCTCACGCTGCAGCCCGCCGGCGCATCCATGCGCAACGGGCTGGGCGAGGAGCGCGCGCTGGTGGTGGTCAGCGCGCGCCGGCAGGGCGCGGAGCATGCGCACCACGATTGCCTGTTCGCGCGCCAGTTCAAGCTGAGCGAGGCCCAGGCGCGGGTCAACGCGCTGGTCTTCGCCGGCCACTCCATTGCCAGCCTGGCACAGGTCCTGCACGTGTCCGAGAACACGGTGCGCAGCCACCTCAAGCAGATCTTCCAGAAGACCAACACCCATGGCCAGATGGAATTGGTGCGCCTGCACGCGCAGCATTGCCCGCCGGCCTGAACATCCCTCACCTGGCCATCGCGCTGCCGCCTTATCCGTCGGCTCATCCAATTGGGTGAGGCCGCCTCACCCAGCCGCATGACGCGCGGAATCCTCGCCGTGAAGGATTCGCATCCGCGCGGGCCTGCTTATAGTTGACCCGTCGCCACGCGGTGCCGCGAGGCAGCCGGCGCCAACAGAAAAAGAACAACCAGAATCCGTCGCGGAGGAGATACGCCATGCTAGGCCTGACGTTGCTTTACGTAGGAGCCGTGCTGTGCCTGAACGGCYTKTGGCTGCTSGGMAARATTGGCGACCGCGAGATCTGGGTCGTSAATATCTTYGCCGGCGGGGTRACGATGCTGGTGTCGCTGCGGCTSATYTTYGGCGGCGAGGCGGATAGCGCATCSATCAAGGCCGGTGCGCTGACGCTGCTGTTTACCTTCACCTACCTGTGGGTTGCGCTCAACCGCTTCAACGGTGCGGACGGGCGTGGCCTGGGCTGGTTCAGCCTGTTCGTGTCGGTCACGGTGATTCCCGTCGCCATTGATGCGCTGCGCCATGCCAACTCCGTCTGGGATACCTGGTTCGCCTGGTGCTGGGTCGGCTGGGGCGTGCTGTGGTTCCTGTACTTCCTGTTGCTGGCGATGCAGCGCCCGATCCTCAAGTTCACCGGCGTTGCCACTGTGCTGGCAGGCATCGCCACCGGCTGGCTGCCAGGCTATCTGCTGCTGAGCGAATCATTCAGATAGACCCCAAAGACAGCCCTCAAAGACAGCCCTCAAAGATAGACCGCAACGCGGCGGCGGGCAGCCGCACGCGACCAACGCTGATCCAGGCATGCAGCCAAGGCGGCTGCATCGTTTCACGGCCGCAATCCGGCGATTGACCGGACACACACCAAGGAGACAGGCACATGGCAGATACCCTGATCAAGGTCGATCTCGCGCAATCGGCGTACGAGAACGAACAGGTCCACAACCGCTGGCACCCGGACATTCCCATGGCCTGCTGGGTCAATCCCGGCGACGAGTTCATCCTGGAAACCTATGACTGGACCGGAGGCTTCATCAAGAACAACGAGTCGGCGGATGACGTGCGGGACATCGACCTGTCCATCGTCCACTTTCTCTCCGGGCCGGTGGGCGTGCACGGCGTCAAGCCGGGCGACCTGCTGGTGGTCGACCTGCTGGACGTAGGCGCCAAGGCAGAAAGCCAGTGGGGCTTCAACGGCTTCTTCTCGAAGAGGAACGGCGGCGGGTTCCTGACGGACCATTTCCCGCTGGCGCAGAAGTCCATCTGGGACTTCCATGGTGTCTACACCACTTCGCGCCATGTGCCCGGCGTGGAGTTCGCCGGGCTGATCCATCCCGGGCTGATCGGCTGCCTGCCCGACCCCAAGCTGCTCCATACCTGGAACGAACGCGAAACAGGGCTGATCAAGACCGACCCCGATCGCGTGCCGCCGCTGGCCAACCCGCCGTTTGCCGCGACCGCCCATATGGGCAAGCTCGTTGGGGACGCCGGCAGGCGGGCGGCAGCCGAGGGCGCGCGTACCGTGCCGCCGCGCGAGCATGGCGGCAACTGCGACATCAAGGACCTGTCACGTGGCTCCAAGGTGTACTTCCCGGTGTATGTGGATGGGGCGGGGCTGTCGGTCGGCGATCTGCACTTCAGCCAGGGCGACGGCGAGATTACCTTCTGCGGTGCCATCGAGATGGCGGGGTGGGTGCACATGCGGGTGAACGTGATCAAGGACGGCATGGCGAAGTACGGCATCAAGAACCCCATCTTCAAGCCCAGCCCGATCACGCCGACCTACAACGACTACCTGATCTTCGAGGGTATCTCGGTGGATGAACAAGGCAAGCAGCACTACCTCGATGTGAACGTCGCCTACCGCCAGGCTTGCTTGAACGCGATCGAATACCTGACCAAGTTCGGCTACTCGCGCGCGCAGGCCTACGCCATCCTGGGCACGGCGCCGGTGCAGGGGCATATCAGCGGCGTCGTGGACATCCCCAACTCCTGCGCCACGCTCTGGATACCGACGCAGATCTTCGACTTCGATATCCGGCCGCAGGCCAGTGGGCCCACTGTGCATATCAAGGGCGGTGCCGACGTCCTGCTTTCGCAGGATGTGGCCTGAATGCCGATCTGAGCGCCAGCCAGAGACGTGAAGTCACGGCGGGCGCGGGCTCCCGCTTTCCTCCTCCTTCCCCAAGGGGGCCCGCGCTTGCCACTTTCCACCGAGCGGAGAGACCTGTATGCCAATGTATGAATACGCCTGCGAGGCGTGCGGCAGCTTTACCGCGGTGCGCCGCATCGACGAGCGCGACGCGCCGCAGCCATGCCCCGGCTGCGGCCACGCAGCCCGGCGCCAGGTCACCGCGACCATGCTGGCCCTGATGCCATCGTCCCGCCGCGCCGCGCATGCGGGCAACGAGCGCAGCGCCCACGCGCCATTGAGTTCCCAGGGGCACCGCCATGGGCCAGGTTGTGGCTGTTCGGGCGGCAGCGTCGGCCTGGCCGGCAAGCCCGGCGCGGCCAAGTCCTTTCCTGGCACGCGGCCCTGGATGATCAGCCACTAGGGGACCAGCCCGATGGGAGCCGGGACGATCGCCATCCAGGCTATTCGCCAACGACGATCGAGCCGCGCACCCGGTCCAGCAGCGGCAGCCATGCGCCGCGCGCCGTGTCGCGGCGATCACAGCTGCGTACGGATTCTGCACATTGGAAACGGCATGCAGGAGGTTGACCGTTTGGCCCGGCGGCGCCGGGACGATGGAGACGCCCCCCACCGCGTCCGCGATGGTGCCGTGGGTCCGGCCCTGGGCGCCGGACAGGATGGTCCAGTCCTTGGGAACCTGAACGGCAATCTGCCTGGCGAGCCTGATTTGCACGAAAGGCGCTTGCTCGCCCCCACCGGCCTGGGCGAAGCACGGCGCGAAATTCAGGGCCAGGCCCAGCGCGCAGGCAGCCGCTGCCGCCAGCACAAGCCTGCAGCATTGCGCACGCATGCTCCCTCCGTCGTGATCCCGAACAGAAACAATATAGACGCGAAGCGGCTATCCGGCACGGATCCGGGCGTCGCACCAGCGCCATCGTAGTTGTCCGGCCAGATGTCGGCGTGCACCCGAGTGGCCGCCGCGGCTGGCGGGTCCCATGCGCATGGGACAGGGCAGGGTAGGGCAGGACTCAGCCCGCCACCACATTGCGCGGCGAGCCGGCCGCGAACGCCGCGATATTGTCGATCAGCTGGTCCGCCAGCGCCTGGATGGCCTCCCGGCTCGCCCAGGCCACGTGCGGCGTGAGCAGGAAGGCGGGATGGTCGCGCAGCGCGTGGAACGGGTGGCCGGGGCCGGGCGGCTCCTCGGTGGCTACGTTGAAACCGGCCCCGGACACCTGTCCTTGCCGCAGCGCCTGGACCAGCGCCGCCTCGTCGACCAGCCCGCCACGCGCGGTGTTGATCAGCAGCGGGCGGCGCGTCATCTGCGCGAACTCCTCGCGGCCGATCAGCCCCACGTTGGCGGGGGTCAGCGGGCAGTGCAGCGTGATGATGTCGCTCAGGCGCAGCATGTCCGCGAAGGGCGTGTGTTGCGCGTCGGCGCTGTGCTGGCCCTTGCGGGCGGCGTACAGCACCTTGAGCCCCAGCAGCCGGGCGATCTCGCCCACCGCGCGGCCCAGGGTGCCGCCGCCGACGATGCCGATGGTCGAGCCGGCCAGGTCGTGGATCGGGTAGTCGTGCAAGCAGAACTGCCCCGAGGCCTGCCAGCGGCCCGCGCGCACCGCGTCGCAATAGGCATGCAGGCTGCGGCGCAGCGCGAAGATCAGCGCGAAGGTGTGCTCGGGCACGGTATGCACGGCATAGTTGCGCACGTTCGACACACAGATGCCCCGGGCGGCGCAGGCGTGCAGGTCGACGTGGTCGGTGCCGGTGGCCGCGATCGCTACCAGGCGCAGGCTGGCGGCCTGGCGCAGCACCTCGGCTGGCAGCTTGACCTTGTTGGTGATCACGATCTGCGCGCCGGCGATGCGCGCGGCCACTTCATGCGGCGCGGTGGCGTCAAAGACCGTCAGACGGTGCGCGAACGGCAACGCGCGCAGCACGGTCTCGGGGGCCAGCGTGCCGCGGTCCAGGAAAACGACTTCCGGCGTGGTCTGGGATGGGTTCATGGTGTTTGCCTGTCGGTAAGCCTGTCGGTAAGCCTGGGTGGTGAATGCGCCATGCCGCCGGCCATCGGGCGGCGCGCGCGGACCGGCCATGGTGGCCCCGGGCGCCCAAATTGACAATGCCGTTCTCGTCCACTAGCCTTTCCCGATTCTCAAACCTCGGGGCATGGCTGGATGGCCCTGGCCATCCAGCCGCCATCGATGCCGCCGCCCACCGGACGCTTTCGCGTGATCAATCCCGCCCATCTCGACCTGCAGTCCCTGCGCCTGTTCCTGGTGGTGGCGCAGAGCGGCAGCTTTACCAAGGCCGCTGAGCGCACCCACATGACGCTGTCGGCGCTCAGCCGCCGCGTTGCCGACCTGGAAAAGACCACCGATTGCGCCTTGTTCGTGCGGCTGCCGCGCGGGCTTGAGCTCACCCCGGCCGGCTTTKGGCTGGTCGGCCATGCGCGGGCCGTGCTGGATACCGTGAATCGCCTGGCGGGCGACATGAGCGATTTCGCCATCGGCGTGCGGGGGCATGTGCGCGTGTGGGCCAACACCTCGGCCATCATCCAGTTCATGCCGCGGGACCTGGGCG
>NZ_JBFTSF010000244.1:0-10485 GCF_056399905.1 Cupriavidus sp. 01L46 | reverse complement strand
GGCTGATCCTGCTGGTGACGAGCTGGTTCGGCGAGATCCAGAAGCTGGATGTGGCCACGCTGGAGAAGCTGATGAAGCTCGGCTCCAAGGTCAACAAGCTGCTGGACGTGAAGGACAAGCTCAGCCTGGCCATCGGCGGAAAAGCCCGCGCCGGCACACCCCCTGCCAGTACCGTGAAAGCCAAGACGACCCGCACCCGGAAGGAGTAGTTGCATGTTCTCGTCGCTCGACCCGGTGGTGCTTGCGCGCGTGCAGTTTGCCGCCAACATCACGTTCCACATCTTGTTTCCCACCATCAGCATCTCGCTGGGCTGGGTGTTGCTGTTTTTCAAGCTGCGCTTCAATAGGACCGGCGATGACCGCTGGATGGCGGCGTACCGTTTCTGGGTGAAGATCTTTGCGCTGACCTTTGCGCTGGGCGTGGTCAGCGGCATCACCATGAGTTTCCAGTTTGGCACCAACTGGCCGGGCTATATGGAGACGGTGGGCAACGTGGCCGGTCCGCGCGTTCTGGATCCTGGCGCTGAATTCGTGGATGCAAACCCCGGCGGGCTTCGAGATGATCGATGGCCGCGCGCATGTGACGAGCTGGCTGGCGGTGATCTTCAACCCGTCGTTCCCGTACCGCTTCGTGCATATGCTGCTGGCGTCGGGGCTGACTGTTGCGTTCCTGCTGGCAGGCATCTCCGCCTATCGCTGGCTGCGTGGCGACCGGGTGCCGGAGGTGCTGTCGTCGCTGCGCACCGGCGTGACCATTGCCGCGGTGCTGATCCCGCTGCAGATCGTGGCGGGCGACCTGCATGGCCTGAATACGCTGCACCACCAGCCGGCCAAGATCGCCGCGATGGAGGGGATCTGGAAGACGGAGAAGGGCGCGCCCGCCGTGTTGTTCGGCGTGCCCAACGCAAGCACGCAAAGCAATGATTTCGAGATCGCCATTCCCAAGCTGGCCTCGCTCTACCTGACGCATCAAATGGATGGCGAAATCAAGGGCATCGATGCCTTTGGCGACAAGCACCCGCCGGTGGCGCCGCTATTTTTCGCCTTTCGGATCATGGTGGGTGTGGGCCTGCTGATGCTGGCGGCATCGTGGGTGGCGGCGTGGCAGTTGCGCCGTGGTGGCCAGCCCGCGCCGTGGATGGCCCGCGTGCTGATTGCCATGACCTTCTCCGGCTGGGTGGCCCTGGTGGCTGGCTGGTACGTGACCGAGATCGGCCGCCAGCCTTACCTGGTGTACGGCGTGCTGACCACCGCGCAGGCCGCSTCCAAGGTGCCSGCSGCGATGATCGCCWSCACGCTGGCGATGTACCTGGCGCTCTACCTGGCGCTGATCGCGGCCTACGTCTCGGTGGTGTTCTACCTGGCGCGCAAGGCCGGGACCGACCCGAAGGTGGACAACCCGCGGACCGAACCCTCTCAAGCCGTGTTGCCTGGCGAACTGCGGAGCGCAGAATGACCGACCTGACCCAACCCGCCGGCTGGATGCCGCTGGTGTTCCTGGCCCTGATGGGCATCTCCATGCTGGTCTACGTGATCCTGGATGGCTACGACCTGGGCGTGGGCGTGCTGCTGCGCCGCGCGGACGATGCCGACAAGGACACCATGATCGCCTCCATCGGCCCGTTCTGGGATGCCAATGAGACCTGGCTGGTGCTGGGCGTGGGCCTGCTGCTGGTGGCCTTTCCCATTGCGCACGGCGTGATCCTGACCCAGCTCTACCTGCCGGTGGCGCTGATGCTGGCGGGGCTGATCCTGCGCGGCGTGGCGTTCGACTTCCGCGTGAAGGCACGCGCGCACCACAAGCCGTGGTGGAACCGCGCGTTCTACGCCGGCTCGCTGCTGGCCGCTTTCTCGCAGGGCCTGATGCTCGGCCTGTATATCACCGGATTCCAGCACGGCTGGCCCGACCTGGCCTTTGCGGTAGTGGTGGGCCTGTGCCTGGTGGCGGGCTACTGCCTGCTGGGCGCGGGCTGGCTGATCATGAAGACCAGCGGCAGCCTGCAGCGGCGCGCCATGTACTGGGCGCGCCGCAGCCTGTGGCTGACCGGCATTGGCGTGGCGGCGATCTCGCTGGTCACGCCGATGGTAAGCCAGCGCATCTTCGACAAATGGTTCTCGCTGCCCAACATCATCCTGCTGGCGCCGATCCCGTTGGTCACGGTGGCACTGTTCATCCTCATCGACCGCCTGCTGCGGCGCCTGCCGGCCATGCACGACCGCGGCAACGACCGCTGGTGCTGGGTGCCCTTCGCCGGCACGGCGGTGATCTTCCTGATGGCGTTCAACGGCTTGGCCTACAGCATCTTCCCGTACCTGGTGGTGGACAAGATCGATATCTGGCAAGCTGCGAGCGCGCCGGAGTCGCTGGGGGTGATCCTGGTGGGCGCGGCAGTGGTGCTGCCGACCATCCTGGGTTACACGGTGTATGCCTACCGTGTATTCTGGGGGAAGGCGACCGACCTGCATTACTACTGAGCATTTACTGATGCATTTACTGCGCGGCGGTCGATCAACCTCGCATATCACGCACACCAGGCACCTATGAGCGGCTCGCAAGGCCAACAACCCGGCACCCCACCCTCCACGCCCCAGGCCGCCCCCCTCCCCCGGCGGCTGCTCGACCGCCTGCGCGCCCGTGCCGGCGCGCAGGTGCGGGGCCTGACCCGCAGCAACTCCGGCCTCAGCCTCGACTACGACAACCCGCCCGGGGATCCCGGCCTGTTCGGGCCGGACGCGGTCTGCTGGCGCGTGCACGCGGATTTCCCCGCGATGCTGGCTGGCGGCGTCAGCGCCCTGCTGATGCAGACCATGCATCCGCTGGCGCTGGCCGGAGTGTGGGATCATTCCACCTTCCGCACCGATATGCAGGGCCGGCTGGGCCGCACCGCGCAGTTCATCGCCGGCACCACCTACGGCAACCGCGCCGATGCACTGGCGCTGATTGACCGGGTCAGGCGCATCCACGCGGCGATCAAGGGCACGGCGCCAGATGGCCGCCCCTACGCGGCCGACGATCCGGCGCTGCTGACCTGGGTGCATGTGGCCGAGGTGTCGAGCTTTCTCACCGCCTACCTGCGCTATGTCGGCCCACTCTCGGTCACCGAGCAGGACCGCTACTACGCGGAGGTGGCACAGATCGCCGAGCGGCTCGGCGCCACCGGCGTGCCACGCAGCGCCGACGCCATCGCCGGCTACCTGGAGCGCATGCGGCCCCAACTGGTGGTGAGCGACCGCACCCGCGAAGTGGTGCGGCTGGTCATGGCGATGCCAGTGGCCAGCCCGCTGCTGGTGCCGGCGGTGCGCGTCATGGGCGACGCGGGCATTGCGCTATTGCCGCGCTGGGCGCAGCGCGAGCTCGGGCTGCACGGCAGCACCGCGATCCGCCGTCCGGTCTCGCTGGCCGGGATGCGTGTGCTGGCGCCCACGTTGCGCTGGGCATTGGGCAGCGGCCTGGCAGCGCGCGCGCGGCGGCGGGCGTTGCAGCCCGCACCGGCGGCGCAGACGCAGTCGTCCTGACCCGCCACCCCGGGCGGGCGATTCACTAACAATAGGAAACAGGAAAGAACACCATGCAGACAGTTGCGGTTCTGGATTTTGAAACGACAGGACTGTCACCGCGTCAAGGCGACCGGGCCACGGAAATCGCAGTCATGCTGCTGCGCGACGGGGAAGTCGTCGACCAGTATCAAAGCCTGATGAACGCAGGCAGACGCATTCCCTCGGACGTCGTGCACCTCACCGGCATCACCAACGACATGATTGCGTCGGCACCCGCGGCGTCGAAGGTGATGCGGGAGGTGGCCCAGTTCGTCGGCAAGCAACCCGTGGTGGCCCACAACGCGGGGTTCGACCGCAGGTTCTGGCAGGCCGAGCTCTCGCTGCTGGGCGTGCCGGCCGACCAGACCTTCGCCTGCACGATGCTGGTTTCGCGGCGCGTCTACCCGCATGCGCAAAACCACAGGTTGTCGACGCTGGTGGATATGCTGCGCCTGCCGAAGGCCGGGCGCGCCCACCGGGCCATGGCCGACGCGCAGATGACCTGCCACCTCTGGCACCGCCTGCAGCACGATATCGCCGAGACTTACGGCATGCGCCGGGTGGATTACGACCTCATCACCMGCGTGCAGGCCACCAGCAGCGCCAAGGTGCCGGCCCTCCTGCGCTCGCTGGGCGAGAGCCAGGCTCAATGATGCGTGGGCAGAACGCCGGCAATGCACCCATGGCGCAATGACGCAACCTGTGCCCAAGCAGTGGTTATGGCTGGACACCGCGCTGAGCTGGATTGCCCTCCTGGGCATCCTGACGTGTCTCGGCTTGATCGACTTCCATGGAATGCGGCCACTGGACGCGGGCGGCATCCTGTTTGGCGGTAGTTTCAATCTACTGATGTATGCCGGCGCCTGGATCGCGGCAATGGCGGGCTTGCTCGTGGCAACGGCGTTTCGTCTGGCCGGGCACCGCGCAGCCTGGTGCATGGCCGGGATCGTGCAAACAGGCGCGGGGGCCTGGTGGCTGTTGCACTATCCCGTCACGCACGATGGCAACCTGTTGCTCTCGCCAGAGCGGGAAGAGATTGCCGCAGCGATGCTGGTCGGCGTAGCGCTGCTGATTGGCGGGGTATTCCTGCATGTCAGAGCGGCCCGCGCACGGCGTCACCGTCCGATATCGAGCACAAAGGTGGTGGTGCGATCCGTGGTCGCCGGCTCATTKATCCTGATCTTCGTCGCCATCCCCCTCGCCAACGCGCTGCGCGCGCCGCTACCGCATTGCGCCTTCAGCAAAGCAGGCTCGCAACTGACCGTTTGCCTGGATGCCAGTGACACGCCCGTCATTGTCGATTGATCTGAAGGCTGACTGGCCAGCCCGCCAGTGCCTGGCCTTGAATCACGCCAAAACACACATAAGCACGCTTAAATTCGCCAAAACATGCTGACTAACGATATGGGTCTGAACAACAATGCATGACTTGAAGACTGGCGCATTCTGGCGGCGCGCCTGCCTTGCCCTGCTTGGCGCACTGCTGGTGGCCGATGCCATCGCCCTGATGCTGATGGGGCTGTTCAACTTTGGGGTCGTCCTCCCTCTGGCGATCGGCGCGGCCTTTCTCGCGCTGTCATGGCGCTGGGAGAGGGTAGCGCGCTGGCGCGCGGCCAGCCCACGGCGTCGATGGATCTGGGCGCTGGGCCGCACCGCATTTGCCGTGTGGCTGGTGACGCTAGGGATGTTCTTCTATTTCATCAGCGCCAGCAACGCGAACTTCCCGGCAACGGGACCGGCGGCAAACACCATCCTCATACTGGGCTCCGGCACGCCACACTGCGCCGCGTCGCCCACCCTGGCTGCACGGCTGGACAAAGGACTGGCGCTGGCACGGCAATGGCCGGCGGCGCGAGTCGTGGTGAGCGGCGGCCAGGATTTCGGGCTGCGGTGTAGTGAGGCGGACATCATGGCGGACTACCTGATCGCGCACGGCCTGGCACCGGAGCGCCTGATCCGGGAGGACCGGAGCACCAGCACGGAGGAAAACCTGCTCTTCAGCCACCGCTTGCTTGCGCAACAGGGCGTGAGCGCCGCAGACCCGCTGGTGCTGGTGACCAGTGATTTTCATCTGGTGCGCGCAAAGCGGATCGCGCATAAGGCTGGGTTCCAGGCGGTGTCTGGCGCAGGAGCGCCAACGCCGCTGTACTTACGCTACAACGCCTGGCTGCGCGAGTATTTTGCGTTTATCAGTGGCTGGGTATTGCGTGAACTCTGACCGGAAAGCGGCAAGGAAAACGATGGAAGACCAAAGTGACGAATTGCGTGCCAGGATCGGCCGGGAGATGCGCCCAGGTGAGACCGCAACTTACCAGAGATGGCTTGGTGCGCTCGCCATGACAGGGGGCACCGATTGCCTCGCTCCCCAGATACTCAACCGCCAGTTGCCCTCCAAGCCTCTAAATGCCAATAGCTTCCCCAAGGCACGGTGGTGCCGCCCCTCTTGTTCAGTTGGGATCCGCGATCAGGGAGGTCCGCCTTCGGCGTGACCTTTCCCAGGAAGAGCTTGCCCATCTGGCCGGCATCGACCGCTCCTATATGAGTTCTGTGGAACGGGGAGGACAGAATTTGGGGATGATGCATCTTTTGAGAATTGCGACTGCGCTTGAGGTTACGGTCGCGGAGTTGATGGCTGTTGCCAAGCTCTAAGCGTCAGCACTAGTCGACTCGGGAGGCCCAGCGCCCCGAACAAGCCAGGCATCGGCCCGCGCTTGTACTTGGGGCTGCAGCGATCAACGGCAAAACCAGCTCGAAGCTCTACGGCCTTATGACGTCGTGCGCAGCCGCGAGCCTGGCAAGCCATTGCCAACGACGGCGTTCCAGGGGCAGAGTCCACCGCCGGCGTATGGCAGCAGATTTCGGAGCGACCATCGCTCAGCAGTAAGCTGCCGGCTTCGGTTGCCGGCTGGCCAGAAGCACGGGCGGACTACCACCAACGCATCGCCCCCGCTCCTCCCATTTCACTTCCCCTGAGGCCCCATGCGGCCTCCTTTTTCGTTCCCCTTCGCGTAAACCCTCGGATTGACATCCCCATTTCGTCTTTATATTCTTTTATGAACACTACGTTCATATTTGAACATGCAAGCCGGCAAGCGCAGCCGCTGAGCAGCGAGGCGCACACCCGGGCCCACACCAAGGCGACCCCCAGAGGAACAAGCACCATGGCTTCACAAAAGATTGGCATCGGCGGACTCGCCGCGGCGATTGCGCTGCGCAAGCTCGGGAAGGACGTGGTGGTCTTCGAGCAAGCCTCGCGCTTCGCGCGGGTCGGCGCGGACATCAACCTCACACCCAATGCCGTGCGCGCGCTGGATGGCCTGGGCGTGGGCGAGGCATTGCGCGAGACCGCCGCGCGGCCCAGCCACCGCATCAGCCGGGTGTGGAACACCGGCGAGGAAACCTCGCGGCTGGCCATGTCCGACGAGGCGGAGATCCGCTACGGCGCGCCGCAGCTCACCATGCACCGCGGCGACCTGATGACCGCGCTGGAAGCCGCCCTGCCGGCGGCCTGCATCAAGCTGGGCAAGAAGGCGACGCAGATCGAGCGGCATGCGGCCGGCGCGACGCTGCATTTCGCCGATGGCACGCAGGAAGACGTGGATGTGCTGATCGGTGCCGACGGCATCCACTCGGCCGTGCGCACCGCGCTGTTCGGGCCCGAGCATCCGGTCTTCACCGGCGTGGTGGCTTACCGCGCGGTGGTGCCGGCCGAGCGCCTTGCCGGCGTGCCGAACCTGCAGGCTTTCACCAAGTGGTGGGGCCCGGAGGCGACCTCGCAGATCGTCACCTTCCCCCTCAACCGCGGCCGCGAAATCTTTATCTTCGCCACGGTGGCGCAGGAAGCCTGGCGCAACGAATCCTGGACCACGCCGGGCCGCGTGGAAGACGTGCGCGCGGCCTACGCGGGCTTTCATGCCGAAGCGCGCGCGCTGCTTGATGCCTGCGACGACGTGCTGATCTCCGCGCTGTACGTGCGCGATCCGCTGCCCGCCTGGTCAGCCGGCAACGTCGTGCTGATGGGCGACGCCTGCCACCCGATGATGCCCTTCATGGCGCAAGGCGCCGGCATGGCCATCGAGGATGGCGTGGTACTGGCGCGCTGCCTGGCCGAAGCCAATGGCGACGACATCCCCAACGCGCTCGCGCGCTACCGGGCCGCGCGCTTTGAGCGCACCAGCCGCATCCAGATCGGCTCGCGCAGCAACGCGTGGCTCAAGGAAGGCGGCAACGCGGACTGGGTGTACGATTACAACGCCTGGCAGGTAGCCCTCGGCTAAGCACCAAGTCCGCAGGCTTACCTCGCCGCCCACCCGTCCACGGAACCGATGAGCAAGAACCCCAAGCTGAACCAGCCCGCGCCCGACGCAAGCGATGCCGCCGACGGCGGCGACGAAGACAAGACGCAACTGGTCAGCCCGGTGATCCGCGCCATGCGGCTGCTGCGCTTTATCGCAGAAGGCGGCTCCACTACCAACCTGAGCGAAGTCGGCCGGCGCATCGACGTGAACCGCGTCACCGTGATGCGCCTGCTCGCCACGCTGGAGCACGAAGGCATGGTGGAGCGGCTGCCGCAGGGCGGCCACCAGGCAGGCTTCGCTCTGCTCAAGCTGGGCGCAAAGGTGCTGGCAGGCAAGGATCTCACCGTCTTTGCGCGGCGCGTTCTGGCCGCCCTGAGCGAATCGCTGCAGCTCTCCGCCTATCTCGGCGTGCTGGATGGCGGCGACGTGCTCTACCTGCTGCGCGATATGCCGCAGACCTCGCTGGTCAGCAATATCCAGGTTGGCAGCCGTGTGCCGGCGCACCTCACCACGCCCGGCCGCATGCTGATTGCCGGCCTGCCGGAAGACACGCTGCGCGAGCGGCTCGGCGAGGAACCGCTGGCGACCGTCACCGGGCAAAGCCCGGCCACGTATGCCCGCCTGGGCGACATCCTCGCCGCCGACCGCGAGCGCGGCTGCGCCTGGAGCTTCTCCGCGTTCGAGCCCGGCATCGACTCTTGCGCGGCGCCCGTGTGCGACGCCAGCGGCACCACGGTGGCTGCCATCAGCGTGGCCGGCCCGGACATTCGTTTCGAGCGCGCCCCCGATCTTCGCGAACGCGTGGAGCGCGAGGTCAAGCGCGCCGCGCGCGATTTGTCTGGCCTGCTCGGCTACGCCGCCGGGCAGCGCCACCCACACTGACACCACGTCAACAGGAGGCTCGGATGACAACGCCTGCACTCCCTACGTTCTTCATCTCGCACGGCGGCGGGCCCTGGCCCTGGATGGAAGCCCAGATGGGCGGCCGCTACGACAAGCTCAAGGCCGCGCTGCAGCAGATGCCCCAGCTGGTGCAGCGCACGGGCATTGCGCCCAAGGCCGTACTGATGATTTCAGCGCACTGGGAGGAGCCGGAGTTCACGGTCATGGCCAACCCGAAGCCGCCCATGGTCTATGACTACTACGGCTTCCCGGATTTCACCTACCAGATTCAGTACGCGGCACCGGGCGCACCGCAGCTCGCCGCACGCGTGCAGGGCTTGCTCGAGAACGCCGGCCTGGCCGCACGGCTCGATCCGCTGCGCGGCTTCGACCATGGCATGTTTGCGCCGATGGCCGCCATCTATCCCAACGCCGACATGCCAACCGTGCAGCTCTCGCTCAAGCGAGGGCTCGATCCGCAAACGCATCTCGCACTCGGGCGAGCGCTGGCGCCGCTGCGCCACGAAGGCATCCTCATCGTGGGCAGCGGGCTGAGCTACCACAACCTGCGCGCGTTCGGCCCCGCAGGGAAAGCGCCATCGGCCGCGTTCGATGCCTGGCTCCAGCAAGCGCTGACGACGACCACCCCAGCGCAGCGCACCGCCGCGCTAACTGGCTGGGAGAGCGCGCCCGCCGCCCGGCAGGCCCATCCGCGAGAAGAGCACTTGTTGCCATTGATGGTCGCCGTGGGCGCGGCCGAGGACGACATTGCCACGCGCGTCTACCACGAAGACGACTTCGCTGGCGGCATTACCGTGTCGAGCTTTATGTTTGGGGGAAGCTGAAACCTGAAACGAGGAACGAGAAGCTTGAAGGCAGCCGGTGCGGTGATTCCGCATTGGCGAGCGTGGCGTGGGCCGGGAGGAACAGCTTGCCGGCACCAGCTAGCTTTGACAGCCCGCGCGAAGAACGCGAACCTGGGGAAAAGACTGGTGCCCATGGGCAGGATCGAACTGCCGACCTCTCCCTTACCAAGGGAGTGCTCTACCACTGAGCCACATGGGCGAAACTTGAATGCTGCTTTTTAGAACTGCAAGAACCCGGGCAATCTGGAGCTGGAGCGGGTGAAGGGAATCGAACCCTCGTCGTAAGCTTGGAAGGCTTCTGCTCTACCATTGAGCTACACCCGCCGGGTTACCACGCTTTCTGCTTCACCGACACCTGCCGGGTACTCACTACTGCTTTGCAATTCTTGGTGGAGAGGGTTGGATTCGAACCAACGTAGGCGTAAGCCAACAGATTTACAGTCTGCCCCCTTTAGCCACTCGGGCACCTCTCCGCAGTGAACTTCTGATTATGGTGTAACTTTCCTTGGCTGTCAAGCACTTTCCGTACTATGCAAAGTAGGGAAGGACAGACTTCGGAGCGTTGACCTGGCACCAGCTAGGCTGCCCGATCGCACCATCATCGTCGGCATTCAATAAAGAACACCTTCACCCTATAGGGGGCTCGCCAGAGGCTCTAAAACGGCTTCTGGCGGCCTCTCGGGCCTTGCTTGAGCGAAGGAACTGGCTCGCCAGGCTGGCGAGCCGGAGCGCTGTCGGCAGCGCTGATCGCGCAAAACCGCAGCCACAAAAGCAAAACCCCCCAGTACTTTCGTACTGGGGGGTTTCAAGGGAGAGCCTGGCGATTACCTACTTTCACACGGGTATCCGCACTATCATCGGCGTGGAGTCGTTTCACGGTCCTGTTCGGGATGGGAAGGGGT
>NZ_JBFTSF010000243.1:0-10118 GCF_056399905.1 Cupriavidus sp. 01L46 | reverse complement strand
CAGCAACTCGGCATTTGCGACGCCGCTTTGAGTCCCTGCAGCCTCCCGCGGTCGGCGAGAGGCGTCTAGTCTTGAGGCGGCAGGGTGAACTGAAACACAGCCCCGCAAGGCACATTGGGGCTCGCCCACAGCYGCCCTCCATGTGCCTCGATGATTAACCGGCAGATCGCCAGACCCATGCCCAGACCCACCGCCTTGGTAGTGAAGAAGGTCTGGAAAACCCGCTCCAGATCTTCCGGCTCCAGCCCGATGCCAGCATCCTGAACGGCAATCAGCACAGTCCCCGATGCGTCGAGGCGCGACCGAATCAGGAGTTCCCGCGGCCGCTCTGCCACCTCTTTCATTGCCTCGATGCTATTCATCATCAGGTTCAGGAGCACCTGCTGCAACTGCACCCGGTCACCCACAACCGGMGGCAGGTCAGGCGCCAGCTCCGTCTGGAGCAGGATTTGATGGCGGCTTACCTCTCCCCGGATGAGACCAATCGTGTCTTCGACAAGAGTGTTCATGTCAAGGCGCGCCGTGACGGCGGCCGTCTTCTTAAGCAGCGCACGCATGCCTCCAATCACTGCGCCAGCCCGATGGCCATCCTGAACGATGCGCCCCAATGTATCTCGCACCTCGGCCAGATCGGGTGGCTGGCGAGCGAGCCAGCGCAGGGCCGCATTGGCGTTGGTCACGATGGCGGCCAACGGCTGGTTGACCTCGTGAGCGATCGTGGCGGTCAGCGCGTTCAACGTCGTCACGCGGGTCACGTGTGTCAGTTCGGCCTGTGCCTGGTGCAGCGCTACTTCGGCGCGCTTGCGCTCGGTCAGATCAAGTACGAATGAGACACCCTGGTCCCCATTCTCCTCGAAGGTCGCACCGCCCATCAGGACGGGTATCCGACTGCCGTCCTTGCGGAAGAACTCCTTCTCGAACGGCGGCAAGGTTCCGTTCAGCCTAAGCTCTTGGACCAACCGTGCATCGCGCTCGCACCAATCCGGGGGCGTCAGGTCCGTCCAGCGCAAGGGGGCTGAGGCGAGGTCCTCGCGGTCGTAGCCCAGCATGCGCAGGAACGCGTCATTGGCCTCGATGATTCGGCCATCGAAGTGCCAGATAAAGATTCCGATGATGTTGGCCTCAACCAGGCGCTGGATCTTCGCCTCGCGTTGCGCAAGATCCCGGTACAAACAAGTAATCTCCAGCGCGGCCGCGGCCTGCGAGGCGAGCATCTTCAACACGGCAGTCCGGCTCGGCGCGAAGACGCGTGGCGCGAGGTTGTTCTCGAGATAGAGCACCCCGATGAGCTTGGCCTGCGTGAGCAACGGCAGGCAGAGAATCGATCGGGAATGATGCCGCAAAATGTACGGATCGGCGGAAAATGGCTTCTGTGTCGCGGCATTGTCAAGAATGACGTTCTCGCGGGTGCGCAGGACATAGCGAAGTATCGATACCGGCAGGGCAGTCGCAGTCACGCTCTCGTCGCGAAGCTGCACCGTGACAGTATCGCCACCGGTCGTAGCCTCTGCGGCGACGCGCTGCTCGGCCCCTCGGAGCAGGATCAGGAGCCCCCGTTCCGCGCCGGCCTGTTCAATCGCGGTGCGCATGAGGGTGTCGAGTAATTTGTCCAGGACGATCTCGCCCGACACCGCCTGCGACACGGCAATCACGGTGGCGAGGTCCAGGTGTTCGACCGGCGCCCCGATCGTCGTCGTCGCGGGCGGCCGCTCTTCCCCCCAGAGGTGCGGATACATCGCATCGAGTTGCCGTACCTTACCGCCGGCGCCCCAGCGGAGATAGCCATGGCGGGCGTCCTCCAAATAGACGCGGGCAATTTTCTCKAAGCCACGTGCAGCATAGAATCGCCCGGCCAACTCGTTGGCGAGTGCCTGGTTATGGATGAAATGATTGTCCCGGGCGGCGCGGATGGCCTGCTCGTAGAGGTCCATTGCATCAACTTCTCGCCAACCTAGGCGGGCGATTTCGGCGCCAACCAATGTGGCGCGGTCCTCGAAATTCTCTGGGCAATGCTCGGCCCAGATCAGGAGCTGGCGATGATGGGCGGCCAATGCCTCCAGGTGCTGGTTCCGTTCTGGCGCGGCGGACGTGCCGCAACACCCGGCCCGCGCCAGCGCGGCGTAAAAGTGGTATTCCGCCTGCTCGAAGAACGATGGCGACGTCCAGAGAAGTTGTTCAGCGCTGTCTGCCGCCGTTATCGCAGCTGCGTAGTCGTCGGCGAAGAACCGTGCCTGCAATTTACGGATCCAGTACCAGCAGGTGGCGAGCGCGGGGACTGGAGCCTCATCCAGATACCGCTCAAACTGCTCCTCGTTGAAATCGGCATCATTGAAGAAGCCGAAGGTCGGCGTCAGGCCGCGAAGTGTTCGGGCGAATTGAAGCTGGGGGGCAACCCGGTCGACAACGAGAGCGAACCGCACCTCGCGCGCGAAGCCAATCGTGGCCTCGGCCTCATTCTGCACCTCGGCGAGCGGATCGCCGCAGGCCAGTAAATGCGTGATGAGGTTGTTACGCGCGAAGGACGTGAAGGTGCGGTCGCCGAGCTGGTTGGCTACGTCGAAAGCGCGCCGCACCAGGCTGCGTGCGGTACGCAGGGGGCGTGTCCATTGCATCACATGCCCCCCAAAAACCTGATAGACGCGGGCCTGGAGCCGGTCCAGCCCGCGCTGCTCCACCAGGTTCAGACCGAGCTGGCCGAAGCGGAATGCGGCCTCGTAATCGCCGGACTGAGGCCCGAGGATCATGCCGAGCCAAGCATAGCCGAGGCACGACGCGTCGCTGTTGCCATGCTCAAGGCTGAGGTTCGCCATCCGGCCGATGATAAGGGCGCTCAGATTCACGTCGGTGTACCAGGCCGGCGGCATGAGAGCGGTGAGGACGTCCATCGTCCCACACGCGACCGCATCGGTMATGAGCGGCAAGTCGAGCAGCGCGTCAATTGGGCGGTCGCCAAGCTGCCGCCATATCCGGTCGTGTTCCTGTTGGACCTCCTCGTTCGTTGGATGCGCCGAACACTGGACGCCAGCGCGGTGCAGGTAGTCGAGGCCCACCTCGACGGCGCGCTCACGCTGGCCAAGCGCCAGAAACAGCTCCAGACGCAGTTGCGTGACGGCGGCCAAATCGGGGAGGCTGGTGGCGCGGCGCGCGAGCTCGGCCAGGCGCGATTCCGCCGCAGCCGAGGCGCCGGTGAGAAATTCGCATTCGGCACGATGGAACTCGAGCGCGAAAGCAAACTTGGGCCGGTGCTTCCAGGCGTCCCCCTGCACGAGCGCTGCACCGGCGGTGAGGAAGGTCAGCGCCGAGGCGTAGGCCGTGGACGCCTTGGCGCGCTGGCCTGCGAGCAGATTCAGCTCAGCTACTTGCTCCCGCTCCTCGGCCGCGGTGATGAGGTCGGCGCCGCAGTTGAGCTGGCCGACGATATCGAAGACACGCTCCGCTATTGCCTCAGGCGGCGTGCCCGCGGCGAGCCGTCTGCCAATAGCGAGGTGCGCTGCCGGCCGCGCGCCTTCGGGAATCAGCGCGTAGGCCGCCTCCTGGATACGATCGTGCAGGAATCTGTAGGTATTTCCCAAACGCAACACAAGTCCGGCGCGTACCGCCGGCCACAGAGCTGCGTCCAGCTCCGCCTTGCTGGCATCCTGGACCATGGCCAGGATAGCAATCGTCGCGTCATTGCCGAGACACGCCAATTGCTTCAGAGCGTTGCGGGTCGCCGCGGGAAGGCGCCTCAGCTTGACGAGCATGAGATCGGCCACATTGTCGGTGAATCCCTTGGCCCGAATCTGCTCAAGGTCCCAAGACCAGCGCGCGCCACGATGATCGAAAACGAGCAGCCCCTCTTCGGTCAGGGCGGTGAGGAACTGGATGGCAAAAAATGGGTTACCGCCGGTCTTCTCCTGCACCAGGCGGGCCAGAGGTGCGGCGTCCCCTGGTACACAATGCAAGGCATCGGCGACGAGTCTGCTTACATCGTCGAATCCAAGGGGGGAAAGTGCGATGTCATTTACCCGCCCTCCGGCCTGGCGGATTGCCGACAATCGCAATAGCAACGGATGTCCGGGCTTGACGTCGTTATTCCGATAGGCTCCGATAAGCAGCACGTGGCGTACCTCCGGCTGGGTCGCCAGATACTCGAGCAGATCAAGTGTTGCCGCATCCACCCACTGCAGGTCGTCGAGAAAGAGTGCCAGCGGATGCGCGGGTTGGGCAAAGACGGCAAGCAAGCGCTGGAAAACCATCTGGAATCGATGCTGTTCGTCGCGTGGCGGCAACTCCGGAACCGGCGCCTGCGGCCCCAGAATCAGCCCGAGTTCGGGTATGAGCGGCACCATGAGGCCGCCATTCGGGCCAAGCGCCTCCGCCAATGCAGCGCGCCATGGCGCCAGGTCGGCCTCGCTCTTGCCCAGTAGTGAGCGGATCAGATGCTGGAAAGCCTGTGCCAACGTCGCATACGGGATGTCTCGCTTGTACTGATCGAACTTGCCCGAGGCAAAGAGGCCATTCCTGAGAGCCAGTGCGCTGCGCAACGCAAGCACGACTGAGGTCTTCCCAATACCGGCGTAGCCGGAGACCAGCACAATCTCTGGCGTGCCCTGGGTCACCACCCGATGGAAGACAGCGAGCAAGGTCTCAATTTCGCGCTCCCGTCCGTAGAGCCGTTCCGGAATCAACGGCCGATCAGGGAGGTCATGCTCGCCAAGCGGGAAGGAGTCAACGCGTCCCAGGCTCTCCCATGCGGTCAGGCTGCGCCGTAGATCGGCCTCCAGCCCGGCTGCCGTCTGGTAGCGCTCCTCSGCCGTCTTGGCGAGCAGCTTCATCACCATGGCGCAGAGCAAGGCCGGGATCGACGGTACCCGCTCCACCGGCGGCACTGGCTGCCGGGCGAGATGGCTGTGCAACAGATCCATCGGGTCGTCGGTGGCAAACGGAAGCACGCCCGTGAGCATTTGATAGAACGTGACGCCGAGCGAATAGAGGTCGCTCCGCGCGTCGATTGACCGGTTCATGCGTCCGGTCTGCTCGGGGGCCATGTAGGCCAGCGTGCCGGCGATCTCTCCCGGTGGCGCCCGTAGCTCGCGCGACAGGCGCGAGGCAATGCCAAAGCCCGTGAGCCGCGCCTCGCCAAGGGCATCGTTGACCAGGATATGGGCCGGCTTGATGTCCTTGTGTATAAGCCCCCGCTGGTGGAACTGGTCCAGGCTGCTGGTGATGCTGATGGCCAGGCAGAAGAAACGGCCCATCGCCATGGGGGCGCCCAGTAGCCGAGCAAGCGGCTCRCCGCCGGGGTCCTCAAGCAGCAAAACAGTCCGACCATGTTCCCGCACAAGCTCTAGCGGCCGTACGGCCCAACTGCCGTCCAGCTCATCCTTCAAGCCGTATTCGTGTGCGAGGCGAGCGAGGCTAGAGGGCAGCGGGTGCTTGGCTGCGGGCCACACGGCCAGCACGGCCTTCGGTTCGCCATCCGGGCCGAGGCGCCAGCCTCGACCCACAACGCGATCGCCGTCCTCCCATGCGACCTGGAAGCCGACGCCCGTCTCAGTGCCGAAGGAAAACAATGAGTTCATCTGCCGTGCTCTACTCTCAAGTCGGTAGCTATCTTTGGTGTTTCCGGACCGGATGCGTCAGACATAATGCCTCTGCAGCTGTCGTACCGGTGAGCTGGCCAGGGCGACCGAGCGAAGCAATTTTGCCACGGGCTACGCCTTAAGGGTCCGTGTGGCTGCCTCGCATCACATTTCATCCGTCGGGCATGCCGTGGAGCCGGAGTCACAGTCATCAAAGTGACATAGGAATCGTGCCAATTCGTGCCATTGAGGCCGGTGCTTGAAGCGTATTTCGCAGCACTGGGCACCGCCACCATCGTGGTTGAACCCGACTATATCGATCGCGACTATCTCGAGGATTACGCAGCGTACTACGATCGCTGTTATCGCGACTGTACATCGCGCGAACGGCTTTCCMGTGCTTCCTCTCCATATCCCCTGCCCGCCTCTTCACACCTTTGATTCTCTGGCATCGAGGGGAGTCACCAAGAGGCGTTCCACCGCGCGAGGCTTCACGGCAGATCCAGCAACGATTCGCGCAAAACCGATTTCTCGCAATGGAGCGTCTTGGGGGAACGCGCGTATTCTTTATTCGCCGGTCGCCGTGGCGGGAAAGACGGAGCCGGTTGCTTGCGTGCCGCGGGCCGGCGGCAGCGGCGGAAATTGCATGTCGGCGTAGCGCACGAAGCGGGTCTTGCGCACGAGGCGGTAGCCCAGCCAGATGGCGAGGAAGATCGGGATGCCGATATAGGTGGCGGTCACTGCCACCCAGTCGATCTTGCCGTCCATGAAGGCCTGGTAGTTCTGGCCCAGGGTGACGATCAGGCACAACGCAAAGGCAAAGATCGGGCCGTACGGGAAGAAGGGCGAGCGATACGGCAGGCGGGACAGGTCCAGCCCTTGCGCGACAAAGCCGCGGCGGAAGCGGTAGTGGCTGATGGCGATGCCGAGCCAGGCGATGAAGCCGGTCATGCCCGACAAGTTCAGCAGCCACAGGTAGACCGACTTGCTCTCGAACATGGAGGTCAGGAAGCACAGCGCGCCCACCGCGGTGGTGGCCAGCAGTGCCGCCAGCGGTACGCCGTTGCGCGTGAGGCGTGCGAAGATGCGCGGCGCGCGGCCTTCGGTCGCCAGGTTGTAGAGCATGCGGGTGGAGGCGTACATGCCGGAGTTGCCGGCCGACAGCACGGCGGTCAGGATCACCGCGTTCATCACCCCGGCGGCAAATGCCAGTCCCGCATGGCGGAACACCAGCGTGAACGGGCTCACGCCCACCGTTTCCACATCGCTCTTGAGCAGGCTGGGATCGGTGTAGGGAATCAGGATGCCGATGATCAGGATCGCCAGCACATAGAACAGCAGGATGCGCCAGAACACCTGGCGCACGGCGCGCGGGATGTTCTTGGCGGGATCGGCCGATTCACCGGCGGCCACGCCGATCAGCTCGGTGCCCTGGAAGGAGAAGCCTGCGATCATGGCCACGCCGATCATCGCCGGCAGGCCGCCGACGAAGGGCGCGTCGCCTGCCGTCAGGTTTACCAGCCCGGCCGGCACGCCGCCCGTATCGCCGTGCAGGATGCCGAAGATCATCAGCACGCCAATGACGATAAACGCGATCACCGTCACCACCTTGACCAGCGCGAACCAGTATTCGGCCTCGCCAAAGCCGCGCACGGAGATGGCGTTGAGCAGGAACATCAGCATGAGGAACAGCGCGCTCCAGAGCAGCCCGGGCGTGTCCGGGAACCAGTATTGCATCACCAGCTGCGCCGCCGCCAGTTCCACGGCGATGGTCACCGCCCAGTTGTACCAGTAGTTCCAGCCCAGCGCGAAGCCGAAGCCTTCCTCCACGTAGAGCGCGCCATAGGTGGCGAACGATCCCGACACCGGCATGTACGCCGCCAGCTCGCCCAGGCTGGTCATCAGGAAGTACACCATGGCGCCGATCAGGATGTACGCCGCCAGCGCGCCGCCCGGGCCGGCCTGCGCGATGGTGGCGCCGGAGGCCACGAACAGCCCGGTGCCGATCGAGCCGCCGATGGCGATCATGGTGAGATGGCGCGCGCGCAAGGTGCGGCGCAGGGCGGGGGGCGGAGGGTGGGAGACGGGTTGCTGGCTGGTCATGGATAAGAGAATTTGGAGCGCGGAAGCCGGATGCGCCGGCGTGGCCCGCAATGACTGACGCCGCCCGCATCCGACCGGGCCCGGCCAGTGCAAGGCGGGATGCAAGGCAATACATTTACCGGCTGGTACATTGGGCGGCATCATAAGAGAAAAAGCCGCCTGGCGAAAGGCGCGGGGTGGGGCCGCGGCAGGTTTTGCGCTGGTTGCAGTGCGGCATGGCTAGAATCTGGGGTTTGCATCCTCGCGGTATCCGGACCGATCCTCATGAACCTGCCCTTCAACGACAGCTATCTTCTACACATCGCGCTTAGCGTCGGCATCGTGCTGGCCGGCATGCTGGCCGTGAAGTTCATCAACCGCTTTTTCCAGAGCCGCCAGCAGGCGGACAAGGACAACCGCGGCAGCTATCGCACCTGGACCGTGGCTTCGCGCAATGCGGTCGCCGCGGTGGTGTTCCTGCTGCTGCTGGGCATCTGGGTGTCCGAGCTCAAGAGCGTGGCGATCTCGCTGACCGCCTTCGCGGTGGCCCTGGTGATCGGCGGCAAGGAACTGGTGATGTGTTTCCTTGGCGCCTTCCTGCGCATGATGGCGCGCCCCTTCCAGCTTGGCGATATCGTCGAGATCGGCMCGCATTCCGGCGAGGTGGTGGACATGGACGCGCTCACCACCACGCTGGTGGAGATTGCCGGCGCGCGCCAGTTCACCGGTTCCACGGTGCAGATTCCCAACAGCATGTTGCTGACGGTCGCCGTGCGCAACCACTCCCAGGCCGGCAAGTACACCCTGGACACGCTGCGCATCCCGTTGCCCGAGAAGAGCGACCCCGACCGCGTCGAGGCCGACCTGATCGCGATCACGGAAGAGGTGTGCGCCGGCTTCCTGGCCGAAGCCCGGCACAGCCTGCAGGAGTACGGCGGCTCGCGCTTTCTCGATCTCTCGCAGTTCGAGCCGCGCGTGATGTTCGAAGCCATGGCGGCGGACCGGCTCGATGCGCTGGTGCGGTTCCCGGTGCCGGTGGGCTCGCGGCTGTCGATCGCGCAGCAGATCCTGCGCAAGTACCACCAGCGGCGCAACGCGGAGCCGGTTGCTGCGGCTGCTGTTGCTGTTGCTGCGGAGCCGGCGCCCGCGCAACAGGGCAAGGCGGCGCCGCATTCCTGATCCTCGGGCGCCCGGACGGKCGGCAGGCCGAGGGCGGCGCTGTTTTATGGCTTCACTGAACGGCGTTTCGGTTGTATGGTAGCCGTGCCGCCGCCCTTGCCGGGCCGGGAATCGTAGCGAATTGTGCCAAGCAAGATCGAACAACGAGGAGACCCATGAAAGCCGCTGTCCTGCATCAACCCAAGACCCCGCTTGTGATCGAAGACGTCGCCATTGGCAAGCCGGGCCCGCACGAGGTGCTGCTGCGCACGGCGGCGGTAGGCGTTTGCCACTCGGACCTGCATTTTCTAGACGGCGCCTATCCCTTTCCGATGCCGGTGGTGCTTGGGCACGAGGCGGCCGGCGTGGTCGAGCAGGTGGGTTCCGAAGTGCGCACGGTCAAGCCCGGCGATCACGTGATCACTTGCCTGTCGGCCTATTGCGGCCATTGCGAGCACTGCCTGACCGGCCACCTGTCGCTGTGCGTGGAGCCCGACACCAAGCGCCGCGAGGGCGAGGAGCCGCGCCTGCTGGCGGCCAAGGGCGGGCCGATGAACCAGTTCCTGAACCTGTCGGCCTTTGCCGAGCAGATGCTGATCCACGAGCACGCGCTGGTGGCCATCCGCCGCGATATGCCGCTGGACCGCGCCGCGCTGATCGGCTGCGCGGTGACCACCGGCATGGGCGCGGTCATCCACACCGCGCGCGTGAGCCCGGGCGAGACCGTGGCCGTGATCGGTTGCGGCGGCATTGGCCTGGCCACCATCAACAGCGCGGCCATTGCCGGCGCGGGCCGCATCATCGCGATCGACCGGGTGCCCGGCAAGCTCGAGCTTGCCAGGCAATTCGGCGCGACCGATGTGATCAACGCGGCTGACGTGGACGCGGTGGAAGCCGTGCGCGAGCTGACCCGCGGCGGCGTGCACCATGCGTTCGAAGCCATCGGCCTGAAGCAGACCGCCGAGCAAGCCTTCTCCATGCTGCGCCGCGGCGGCACCGCCACGGTGATCGGCATGATCGCGCCGGGCGTGAAGATCGAGATCAAGGGCACGGACTTCCTGGCCGAGAAGCGCATCCAGGGCTCGATGATGGGCTCCAACCGCTTCCCGGTGGACATGCCGCGGCTGGTTGATTTTTACCTGTCGGGCAAGCTCAAGCTGGACGAGCTGATCTCGCGCCGCATGCCGCTGGAGAACATCAACGAGGCCTTTGACGAACTGCGGCGCGGCGAACTGGCGCGCTCCGTGATCATGTTCGAGCACTGAGGCCCGGCGACGGCAGCCTAGGCCGCCCGGCGACGGCAGCCAAGGCCCC
>NZ_JBFTSF010000242.1:0-10169 GCF_056399905.1 Cupriavidus sp. 01L46 | reverse complement strand
CGCCTGCCACGTCTCGCGCTGGTTGTAGTAGTGCAGCGTCTGCCCATCGAGCGTCAGCAGCGTGTCGGTCAGSCCCGGSGTSGGGATCGGCTTGAACTCGAAGCGGTACTGCGGCTCGCCCTGGGCCAGCAGGTGCGCCGCCATGCGCTGCAAGGTGTTGATCGCGTTGAGGAAGGCCGGATCGAAGGACTGCGCCTGCCCGCCGGTGGCCGCCGGCAGCCACTGATCGCCCTGCAGCTCGAGCACGCCCGCCAGCTGCGTGCCGAGGAACGACCCGATCAAGCCGCTKTGCGGGCGCAGGAAGCGCGCCAGCTCGGCCAGCGAGGCATCGTTGGCGGTGTCCGCAAACGGATAGCGTCCGGCGAACGAGCGGCTCCATGTCATCGCGATGCTTTGCCGCCACGCGTCGTTGAGGCTCGCCTGCGCCGGTTGCAGCACCGTCTGCGTGGCCTGCGCGATGGGCCGCACGAACAGCGTCTCGCCCATGCCCGCCCACTGGCTGCCGAGGCTGGCCGCCATCAGCTGGGCATAGGCCTGGGTGTCGGCCAGTTCCGAGCCCTTGCCCTGGAACAGCGCCTGCGCCATCTGGCGGGCCTGCGCATCGGCATCGGCGCTGTTGCCGACCTGCTGCAGGCGCAAGCGCAGTGCCGTCGCGCGGTCGAGAAAGCGTTGCAGGCTCAGGTCACCGCTGGCGCCCGCATGGGTGGCAGCGTTGGTGCTACCGGGCTGGCCCTGCGCCACCAGCCGCAGCACCGGGCCAAAGGCCGCACCCAGCGGCCCCGCCGCGTCCGGCTTTGCCACCTCGGGCCCCGCCGGCTTCTTGCCCAGCAGGTCCTGCGTCTTGGCCACCAGCGTATCGGACAGCGAGTCCTGGCGGGCGCCGGCCCCACCCTGGTACTCGAGCGACTTCATCAGCGCGATCACCGGCGACTGGCGCGCATCGGCCATCAGCTTGAGCTGCCCGATCGCGGCCGGCAGGGTCGGCGCGGCCTCCCATTGCAGGCTGTTCATGAAGCCCTGCCAGCGTTCCGCGTAATCGGCGAAGTACTGCTCGGTCAGGGCGGCCTGCAGTGCTTCGGCCGAACGGCCTGCCGTCACTTGCGTCYGCWRCTGCGGYTKGCCRTCGGTCAGCACCCAGTCATTGGCGATCTCCGTGCGCYTGGCGGCCTGCTCGATCGCGGGGGCCACGTAGCCCTCATAGGCCTGGCGGGTGAAGACCCCSGGCACGATGGCGGYGGCTCGCACCAGCCCCCGGGGATCGGTGCCGGCGGTCAGCGCCGCCAGGGTCTGGTCCGGATACTTGCTGCCAGCGTTCCCCCCAAAGGCCTGGATCACGCCCCGATAGACGGTGTCCTCGGCATTGCGCTCCCCGATCACGGCCAGCAGCGTCTGGCGGGCACCGGCGACCAGCTCGGGCCGCGGCTCGATGCGCCCGGCCGGGTTGGACTTCAAATGCGCCGCATAGAACTTGAACAAGCGCTCGGCAATATCCTGCCGCTCGCCCGGCGTGATCCGGGCCTCGGTGGACCAATGCTGCACCAGCTGCGGGGCCAGGAAGGCCGGCTCGGCGCGCTCGGGGTTAGCCAGCATCAAATAGGTCTTGAGCGCCTGGTGACCGCTCAGCGCCACCCGGTTGGTCGCCGCATCCAGCACCGTGGTCCGCAGTTGCGCAAGATCCACCAGCGACGCCTCCAGATCCCGCTGCACGGGCGTGACGAGCAACTCGCGGCTGGCCTGCGCGTAAGGCTTCCACAGCGCGGCAAGGACCGCCGGATCGCGATTCAGGCCAAAGCGGGTCGCGAGCGGCGCGTGATGCTGGGTACGGTACTCGTAGCGCTCGATCTGCTGCTGCAAGGCAAGGAGCGCGCGCAGGCGCGCAGCCGGGTTGGGGGCCGCCTGGACATCCTGAATCACTTGTTGTGCAGCGCTTACGTCTTGCGCGTTGCGCACGCCGGACACCAGCATGCCGGCGCTCCACAGGCCGATGGCCGTCAGGCCCACGATGGCAGACACCGTGACCGGGTGCCAGCCAACGCGCTGTCCCGGATGGCGGCGGGCGGCTTCGCCCAGGTAATGCCAGAGCGGCAGGTCGATGCTGCTCTGCACGCTCGCATCGCCGGTGACAGGCCGTGGATACGGCGCAAAGACGATGCCGTCCACGGAGATGCGCCGGCGTTGCCGGCCCCCCAATCCGGCAATCCAGTCGGCGAGCGCCTTGCCGCGGGTGTCGAGCCGCTGGGAAAGCTCTCCCATATAGCGGTCGCGGTTGCCCGCCATCAACTGCGCGACGACGCGCTGCGCCAGCTGGTCGCGCAGCGTGCGCAGCGCGCCCTCGATGGCGTCCGCGTCGGCCTGGCGCGGCAGTTCGCAACCGATGACCGGCATGAGGCCGTGGGCCACCGTTCTCGCCTCCGCCACATCCAGCAGGTAGACCGGGGCGGACCAGTGCAGCAATTCCGTGATGCGCGCCAGGCGCATTCCATGGGGATGGGTGCCGCGGCGCTGCGCCTGCAGATCCGCTGCACTATCCGTTGTGAGAATCATCGCGTCCACCGGACGGCGGCGGCGCAGTCGGTAGAGTGCCCTGAGCCAGTCGGCGTCCGGCCAGCCCTCCTTGCCGGTCTTGCTCCATAGCAACACCGCATCGGGGGTGATCAGCCAGCCTTGTTCTGCCAGTTCGGGCAGGAGGCGGGCAATGGCGGCGTCGTCGCCGGTGAGGAGCAGCCAGGGCTGGCGGTAGCGCCAGCGCAGGCCGTGGGTGGATCGAAGCGTGAAACGCAACGCCACCGAGCGAGTCTGTGCCGAAGCCGCACCGGCCTTTGCTTCCGTTTCAGCCGTGTCCAGGATCGCGGGCGGCTCGAGTCCTTGTTCCTTCGACGCTCGTTGCATCGCATGCCGGATCTCCTTGCGCCTGGAAAACGCGAAGGCAAAGGCGGCCAACGCCGCTACGGCGATGCCCGCAACCTCCCGGCTATGCCGGCCGAGCCAAGTACGCAGAAGTTCCATATCGACCGTCATGGCAATATAGGACGAGGCTACTGCCAGTACGCTCGCCAGGATCAGCCACCGGCCCCAAGCACGATTCTTCAACTCAATTTCTCCCAGGTATCGACGGCACGGCCACACACAGATGTGTCCGGTCGCTGCCAGGCGTATGCCACGCAACCAACTGATCCTCTGAATCCTGGCCCGCGGTTTCCAAAGCGATAGCAAGGGCGATCCAGCCGCTGACCGGTCCCGGAAAGCCCATGACATCGTCCAGTGGAAGAACTGCTGGCTTATCCTCGCCCAACGAACACAGCACTGTCAGGAACGCCGCTCGATCTTGCTGCGTACAACCACTAAGCCAGGCGCGTKGCAAGACGCCCGGCCTTCCCTGCATATCCAGCAACTGGCGCACATCGGCAGTGATGGTCCCGGACGACGACGCCATCGGCCGCAAGAGATGTGCCGGTGCGATGCACCGATGCGCGGCCCGGTCCCGCCGGCTTGCCGTGCGAGGTTTCAACAGCAGCGCGGCGGCACCTTCACTGAATACACGTTCGCCTGTATCCGGCCAGATCTGCGCAGCAATGACCAATCGGGCGGGCACTTCGTCTACGTCGAAGCCCTGCTCCATCCATGCGATGCAATCCGCCGGATGGGCGCCAGCGACATGGATATCCACCGACACGCCCGGCGCGGATGCCTCCAGCAGGTGCTTCGTCTTCGTGCTCCATTGCGCCTCTTTTGCCTTTTTTGCCTTTTTTGCCTCTTGCGCCAGCGAGACATCATCAAGCACAAGCCTCACTTCGACAGATTGCAGTTCTGCCAGAACATCCGCGAACCGGTCCGCGATAAGGTTGAGCACTGTCGTGTAGCGACTGTCCGCCTTGGCCTCACCCGCCCAGGGAAACCCGACGGACCGTAACGCATTCACAGGTAGATTCGCGCCTGCGGCGGCAAGTTCGCCTGGCGCCGGGCCAATGGGCAAGAACGCTTGCGCCCGGACGACCGAAAGATCGCGGCGAGCCCAGTCCCGCCATAGCAAGTCAAGGCGTCTGCACTCTTGCTCGCTCTCCTCGGCAAGCAGTTGTCCCCGCTCCCATTTCGTCAGCCTCAGGCCGAACACCAATGCAAAGACAGTGACGGGGAGGCCGATCAGAAAAAGCCAGAATCCCACTTCATTGGTCGGCCTGCCTTGCGGCCACAGCAGCAGTGTGGCGCCAGCACCAAGGCCCATCACGGCCACGAAGACAAGCAGCCAGCTACCGATCCCGATCGGCTGGGGGCGCGCGATTGCCGCCACGTCTGGAATTGGCCAAGGCATGGGTCAACGAACCGACAGTGTGGAGTGGACGGCAAGAATCACGCATCCGCACGCCGCCTTGCAAAGATGCGTCACCAGGGGGCGGCCATCCGACATCATTGTCGTATCGCCCTCGACGATGGGATTGACGCCGTGCCCTGCCCTTGGACAGTAGACAAGATCTCCCAGCAACGCCGCGCGCTTGCCGTTCTCGATGATCGTAGAGGTGGCTGTCATGACATAGCCGTCGTGATCCGTCGGATCACCTTCGAATGCAATCGCGCTCATGGGCAATGGAAACCTTGTAATTCGGTTAAGTCGTTCACTACGTGCGATGCACGCATCACGTGTTGGCGCTCATTCTTCGCCAGCGGGCGTGCTGGCCCACCAGTCACGCTCCAGTCGGCAGTTTTTTCAGGCGGTACATCGACCGGCCGTATTTCTAGTTCACCGGCCTGCAACCGAGAGCCAACACACAGCACCACCGCGAGCAGGAGAACGACCCGGTTAAGCTTTCTCCCAGGCATCCGAATCTTCGCTAAGGTCATCACCTCTCCCCTTCGATCGGGTGATCCTGGTTCGCCACGCAGCGTACGGAATGTGTTGTATTCCTCTTTGGGCCGATGACTTCAGTGAGAATATCTCTTCCGATGATCATGGGATCGCGCGCGTATCGTATGACGTTAAGCCCGGAGACATAGTCGCCACCCGCGTACCCGCGCAATGAGCGCAAGGTGCCGGTCGGTGGCCCCATCGGATCACGCTCCGGGCTGACGCGATACCACTTCGCGTCATACCAGTCCTGCATCCACTCCCATCCATTGGCGTTCATGTCGTACAGCCCCAGCGGATTCGGCGGGAAGATGCCAACCGGAAACAGCATGGCTCGCGTGATTGAAGCGGGCTCTCCGGGATCTGTCGAAACAACCGGCCTGAGCCTCTCTTTCTGCTCACCCGAAGCCATATTGCGCCCCTTGTCCATGTGACCGTTGTCCGTGGCCCAGATGAAGTTCTGCCCACGGCTGCGTGCGGCATATTCCTGCTCCATCAGCAGCCGGATGTAGTCCCAGTCGGACATCTGGTACTGGAGGCGGAACTTGTGCTGCGGATACTCGCGGCGCGTCTTGAAGCGAAACTGATGGCCCTCCAGGCCATGCCGGCGCAGGATCGCCTCGATGATCTGCGGGCCGGTCAGGTGCTGATAGACGCGGCTCGCGCGCGTGAGCCGCAGCCGCGCGACGAGCGGCTCGACCACGATCTCGTAGGCGCAGGAATCATGGGTCTGCCTGGTCTCGGAGAAGCCCGTGATACAGCCGCCGAACTTGCGCGGCGCCGTGCCGTCGCCAGGATCGATCAGGAACGTGGCGTCCTTGCCGAGATAGCCGGCCTGATCGAGCGGCAACGGGTGCGTCAGCTGGATCGTCACGGTGTACGTGTCGCCCAGGCGCTCCACCGCTTCGAACGACACCACCGACAGCTCGGCGGCGCTGGCCGCGCTGGGCACCTCGAGGAAATACGCCTGGTGCGCGCCACCGTCGGCGTGCCGTTGTTCAACCGGATCCGTCATGGTCTTCGCTCCATTGTCAGCTTGATCGAACCTGACGCAGGACTCTAAACGGATTTTTTTATGTCATAAATAGCATTATTACAATTGTTGAAAAAAATATCACTTTTATAGAAAATTCGTACTTGTCCTATTTATCTCAAGGGACATCCATGCTAACAATCACGGCGGCACGTCCTGCGGGGCGTTGTCGCGAGCATTGGAAATCGCTTGAATCGGCTCTGTGACGTCACGCGGCGCCAAGGGATCGGGCGCGGGACTGCTGTGTCTTTTCGCCTGCCATGGGTTCCGCCTTCCGTTGCAGCTCGCTTCCGATGACCGGGATCTGCCGCTGGTCACTGTGGCTGTACGCGCAGCGATCCGAGGGCAGGGTGCCAACCGATGAATTAGACCATCTGCACCTGATGAGGCCGCGTCGACGGTCTTCTGAACAAGTCAGGCGCTCCCATCAAACTCCCATCAAACTGACTTCATGAAAACGCTGGGCATCATCAAGTACACCTTCCTCGCCATCGGTATCGCGTTGCTGCTTGGCGCGAGCGCCATCGGTCTGCATACGCGTTCGTTCCTGTCGAACGCGGTGGGCACGGACGGCATCGTCGTGGCCCTCGATGCACAGGGCGACCGTGGTTCGACGACCTACAGACCCATCATTCGCTTCCAGACGCCGGGTGGGACCGTCGAATTTCGTGCGTCGAGCGGCAGCAACCCGCCGAGTTACGCAGTCGGCGATACGGTCCCGGTACTGTATTCACCGGAAAAGCCGAATGACGCGACACCCGACGCATTCTTCTCCCTTTGGGGGGCGGCAACGATAGCCGCTGGCATCGGCCTCGTGTTCTTCACCATCGGCGCCGCGATGATCGGACTGGCACAGCGCGCATCGCGCCGGGAAGCCTATTTGCGCACCCAGGGCATACCGGTCCAGGCGCGCGTTCAGGGCATCGAAGAGAACGAAAGCGTACAAGTCAACGGACGCTCACCTTACCGCATCACGGCGCAATGGCTGGACCCGGCGACATCGCAAGTTCATGTCTTCTACAGCGGCAACATCTGGTTCGATCCGACCGAATACGTGACGCGCGAGCACATCACCGTCCTCTTGGATCGGAAGAATCCGAAGCGCTACCACGTTGACGTGTCGTTCCTGCCGCAACTGGCGACCTGACACCCAACTCACAGGCAACGAGATCTGAGTGGCCGGCGTCCTCAGCGGCGCCATTCGCCCCCGGGATCCCCAAGTACAGCACCAGCACTCGTTCGACACGATCCATGTGCGATCTGGCAGGGACGCAGCCAGTCTAACGGCGTGACCCAGCTCCATCCTTGGATGCCGATACTTCATCGCTTCCCGACGCAGGCGAATCGTCCCAGTTTCCCGAAGCGCCGCCTCCGTCGAACGTGCCTCCGCCTCCAGCGGTTTCCGAGGAACGACTTGAAGCGCGTTTTGCGGTGTCGCGGTTCTCTGGTGCTGCCCCGTTCGATGATGCAAGGGCCTCGATGAGGACACCGGCGAGTAAGTAGGCCATGTCCAGCGCACGCTCCTTCAATCCGGCCACCCTCGTAGAAGAGTCGGCCTTCGACGGCAAGCGTCGTCCGGTGCGATGCGGCTTGCGGCGTCGCGGACCCGGGGACACTTTCCGATCCGGCTTCGGCTTCCTGCAAAGAAAGYAGTACAACAGCGCCAGAACCAGGATTTTGAAAGCACGCATTGGGGTAAGCGCGAGGCAGGGTCGTTGGCGGGAATTGAAGCACGCGATAGCCCACGGCGGCGGCTCACCCACCTGATCGATCAGGTGCCTGGGGCACGATCACGGTGGATCAGTCCAACGTCATCAACGAGTTCGGCGGCGCTGGCCGCGCCGAGCACCCGCAGGAAGTACGCCTGGGGTGCGCCACCGTCGGCGTGCCGTTGTTCAACCGGATCCGTCGTGGTCTTCGCTCCGTTGTCAACTGGATCGAACCTGATGCAGGACTCTAAACTGGTTCAATCATGACATAAATGCTGTTTTTACAAAATTTAAACGAAATAGTAATTTTTTAGAAAATTCATACTCGTCCTATTTATCTCGCATAGGCCTCCATGTTACTAATTCCGACTGGTTGCCTTACTGATCGTTACCGCAAGAACTAAAGAGCGTTTAAATCAGAGATAAGAAAGGAACAAACGATGGCTGAGAGTTTCCAGAACGAAGTGCCCAAGGCACGGGTCAATATCAAGCTCGACCTGCACACCGGTGGCGCGCAGAAGAAGGTCGAACTGCCGCTCAAGCTGCTGGTAATGGGCGACTACAGCAACGGTCAGGACACGCGGGCGCTCGCCGATCGTGAGAAGGTGTCCATCAACAAGAACAACTTCAATTCGGTCCTCGCCGACTTCAACCCGAAGGCCAGGATCGCCGTCGAGAACACCTTGGTCGGCGACAGCACCGAGCTGCCGGTTGACCTGGACTTCCGCTCGATGGACGACTTCAAGCCGGAAGTCGTCGCCGGGAAGGTGCCCGAGCTGCGTGCGCTGATGGCGGCCCGCAATCTGCTGCGCGACCTGAAGTCGAACCTGCTCGACAACGCGATGTTCCGCCGCGAACTGGAGAAGATCCTCAAGGACCCGGCCTTGTCCGAGCGGCTGCGCGCCGATCTGCAGAAAATCGGCGAAGCCGCGCCGGCCTCACCGTCCGCCYAATAAACGTCTTCCTTGAGGAGTGAATCCCATGGCAAAACATGAAATCGCCGCGCGCGCCAATAGCGAAGCAGACACCGCTGTCCTGGATGCGCCCGGTAAGAGCGTCTACGAGTCCCTGTGCGAGAAGATCAACCTGACACMGGTCAAGGCCACGCGCCCGGTGGAGTCTTTCCAGAGCGCCGATGCGCTCGCCGAATCGTCGCTGGATGAACGCGTCGCCCAGGCGATGAATGTGTTCCTGAAGATGATCCAGGACTCGTCGCAGCAGGTGGACCGTCTTGACAAGAGCTTGCTTGATTTCCATATCGAGCACCTTGACCAGCAGATCAGCCGCCAGCTGGATGCGATCATGCACAACGAGACGTTCCAGCAGATCGAATCGGCCTGGCGCGGCCTCAAGTTCCTTGTCGATCGCACCGACTTCCGCAAGAACGTCAGGATCGAAGTGCTGGACGCCTCGAAAGACGCGCTGCGCCAGGATTTCGAGGACACCCCCGAGATCATCCAGAGCGGCCTGTACCTGCACACCTACATCCAGGAATACGACACGCCGGGTGGCGAGCCGATCGGCTCGATCATCTCGAACTACGCATTCGGCCGCAGCCCGCAGGATATCGCCCTGCTGCGCAATATCTCCAAGGTTTCCGCCGCGGCGCATATGCCGTTCATCGGCTCCGTCTCGCCGGCCTTCTTCGGCAAGGAATCGATGGAGGAAGTGGCCAGCATCCGCGACATCGGCAACTACTTCGATCGCGCCGAGTACTTGAAGTGGAAGAGCTTCCGCGAGTCGGACGATGCCCGCTATATCGGCCTGACGCTGCCGAATTTCCTGGCGCGGCTGCCCTATGGGCCGGAAACCGTGCCGGTACGCGCCTTCAATTACACCGAGGCGGTCAAGGGCCCGGATCACACCCGCTATTTGTGGGCCAATGCTTCGTTCGCGTTCGCCGCGAACATGGTGCAGAGCTTCATCAAGAACGGCTGGTGCGTACAGATTCGCGGCCCGCAGGCCGGCGGCCTGGTCGAGGACCTGCCGATCCACCTGTATGACCTGGGCACGGGCAACCAGGCCAAGATCCCGACCGAGGTGCTGATCCCGGAGACGCGCGAGTTCGAGTTCGCCAATCTGGGCTTCATCCCGCTGTCCTACTACAAGAACCATGACTTCGCGTGCTTCTTCTCCGCCCATTCGGCCCAGAAGCCGGCGCTCTACGACACCAAGGAAGCCACCGCCAACAGCCGCGTCAACGCGCGCCTGCCGTACATCTTCCTGCTCTCGCGGATTGCCCACTACCTGAAGCTGATTCAGCGCGAGAACATCGGCACGACCAAGGACCGCCGCCTGCTGGAGTTGGAGCTGAACACCTGGGTCAAGACGCTTGTGACCGAGATGACCGATCCGGGCGACGAGTTGCAGGCTTCCCATCCGCTGCGGGAGGCCAAGGTGATCGTCGAGGATATCGAGGACAACCCGGGCTTCTTCCGCATCAAGCTGTTCATCGTGCCGCACTTCCAGATTGAAGGCATGGACATCAATCTGTCGCTCGTATCGCAGATGCCGAAAGCGAAGAACTGATCGGCCACGATCAGTCTCGATTAGCGCTGACATGACGTAGCGCCGCTGCACGCTGGCT
>NZ_JBFTSF010000241.1:0-10171 GCF_056399905.1 Cupriavidus sp. 01L46 | reverse complement strand
ATTGGCCCCTGTCCAAGAGATATCAAAAGTTGAGAGGATCGAATGATGGAAGTTGATTATGAAATCTGGAACATAGATGAACTGCTGAACGCATATGTAAACACCCCGGATTTAGCGGAGAGCGTCAAAGTTGGTATGGAGCAACTATTTCTGTTTCTAGAAAATAACGGATTGCTGACCTGTTCTGTGAGCGATGGACATGGACTGGTCGTCAAGCGAGTGCTCAGGAAGAACGACTTAACCACCGAAGGAAAACGTCTTGGCAGCGGGCCTAAGAATGCAGTACATCGCTGGCTTGGTTCCAAAGGAGGGCAAAAGAATCCACCGGACATGAAGATGCTGGAGAAAGCGTTGGCAGAAATTCGGGCAGAAGAGGGATGACTAGCCATGTTTGATGGAATCGTTCTCGTCGGCGACCTTAACCGTTCTGACCATTCTGAGCATCCCCGCCATCGCAGGCCGCGACTGTCGGTACGGCCTGCACTGGCAAACGAAAAACCCCGGGAGTCGTTGATTCCCGGGGTTTTTTTCTTGGCCTTTTGAAGGCCCCCGCACTTCACTCCGCGGTCGCCCCCGAGTCCTTGGCCACCTTGGTCCACTTGGTGGTCTCCGAACGAATGAACCCCGCCAACTGTGCCGGCGCCATATCGCCTGCCGTTACGCCCTGTTCCTCGAAGCGTTTCTGCACCTCGGGCAGCTGCAGGACTTTCGCCAGCTCCGTGCTCACACGCTGCTCGATCGCAGGCGGCGTGCCACGCGGCGCCATCAGCGCGTACCACGTCGTTACCTCGAATCCCTTGACGCCGCTCTCGTCGAGCGTCGGGACGCTGGGGTAGGCGGAGGACCGTTTCGCCGTGGTGACAGCGAGCGCCTTCACCTTGCCGCTGCGTACGTGGGGCGCGGCGGAGGGGCTGGTTTCGATGGCCATCTGGATTTGCCCGGCGATCAGGTCCGTCATCATCGGGGCGCCGCCCTTGTAGGGCACGTGGGCGATGTCGGTGCCCGTCATCGAGCGGAACAGCTCGCCGGATAGGTGTTCGGTGCTGCCGGTGCCGGCGGAGCCATAGTTGACCTTGCCCGGATGCGCCTTGATGTAGGCAATCAGTTCCGGCACGGACCGGGCCGGGATCATTTGGTTGACCAGCAGCACGTTGGGCGTCAACGCGACCATGCCGATCGGGTCGAGGTCCCTGGTGAAATCGTAGGGGAGCGTCTTGTAGATGCCGGGCGCCATCGTGTGTGCGATGGTGGCGAGCAGGAAGGTGTAGCCATCCGCCTGCGCCCTTGCCACGTTGGCGGCGCCGAGCGTGCCGCCCGCGCCGGGCCGGTTGTCGATCACCACCGGCTGGCGCAACGCTTCACCGAGCTTCTGGCCGACGGTGCGGCCGATGATGTCGGTGGTGCCGCCGGCGGCAAACGGGACGACCAGCGAGATCGGCTTGGCGGGCCAGCTGTCCGCCGCGAATGCGACGACACCCGCCGACATGAGGGCGGTGCCGAGGATGCTGGCGATCACGGCGCGGCGTGCGGTGGGCTTCATCTTGTCTCCTGGGGGGATCGTTCTGGTAGTTGGCGGGGTGCGCTTTTTTGCTGGCAAGACTGTACGTAGCGCCTCAGGCCGGCGCCAGTCACGTTCCGGCAAGGGGTCTTCAGGCTTTGTGAAGAGTGGCGCCGGGCCAGCGCCCGTCCTCGACCAGCGCGCGGGTCACGCTGGCCAGCACGGTGCGGGCCGCCAGGCCTGCCGGAGACAGTTCGTCGTCGCAGAGGCTGACCAGCAGGTTGGGCCGATGGACCGTGCTGTTGCTATTGCTGTCAGCGATTTCCAGCATGCGCAGCGGTTCGCCGATCAGCCGGGCCACCGCCGCGCCGGGCTGGATGGTGGCGCCGAGGCCGGCGCGCACCGCATCCATCAGCATCGCCAGGCCGTCGATCTCGGCAATGACGTTGAGCGGGTGCTGGCTGCGCGCAAACGCGGTGTTGAGCAGGGCACGCAAGCCATGCGGGCTGCTTGGCAGGATCAGCGGCAGCTCGCCAAGCTGTTCGATCCGCACGGGCCCGGCCGCCGGTAGTCCCGCAAGTCCCTCCCGGGCGATGACGAACAGGCGCTCGTCAAGCAGCGGCGTCACGTCCCAGCGCTGGGTGCCTTCGATCTGGAACAGCACGGCGAGGTCGAGTTGCCGCGCACCGATCATCGACGCCAGGTTGCCGGAGAGGTTCTCGACCAGGTGCAGCCGGATATCGGGATAGCGCTCGCGCATGGCCAGCATGAAGGGCAGGCCGAGCACGGCGATGGTGCTCGGCGCCATGCCTACGCTGACGTGGCCGGAGAGGCGCGCAAGCTGCGCGGCGCGTACTGCGTCGTCGGCGTGGCGGATGGCCAGCTGCGCCTGCCGCCAGAAGGCCAGGCCCGCGTCGGTCGGGACGACGCCGCTCGATGTCCTTTGCAAGAGGCGGGTCGACAGCTCGCTCTCCAGCCGGCTGATCTGCTGGCTTAGCGCGGATGTGACGACGCCCAGTTTCTGGGCTGCCTGCCCCATGCTGCCCAGTTCCACTACCTGCACGAAATAGCGCAGCTGCCGAAGTTCCATGTGCCTTCCCCGATTCCCTTGCCCGCATCGACTGGCGGTATTGTAGGGTGGTGGGCGCATCGCGAATTGCGCGGCATGCAGGCGCTGCTAAAGCCAGGATGAACAAGGCCTCCCGTCAACGAGAGGCCTTGCGGTAGTGTGCCGGGCGCGAGGAGGCGCCCATTCTTGATCGCGGCGCCGGTGACGGCGCCGTGCGTGCTCAGTGCGGCATGGCGGTGAAGTCCAGCGCGTTGGTCAGGTCGCCCATGGCCTTGCCCTTGTTGGCGAGCAGGGCGGCATCGCGTTGCTGCAGGCCCGGCAGGGTCGGCAGGACAAAGCGGCGGGTGATGAAGCGCAGCGCCGAGGCCGTGTCGTATTGCGTGTGGTCGACAAAGCCCTTCTTCACATACGGCGACACCAGGATCGCCGGGATGCGCGTGCCCGGGCCCCAGCGGTCGCCGGTGGGCACTTGCGCGTGGTCGTAGAAGCCGCCGTTTTCGTCGTAGGTGACGAGGATCAGCATGTTCTTCCACTGCGGGCTCTTCTGCAGCTGCGCGATCACGCTGGCGATATGGGCGTCGCCGTCGGTCACGCTTGCATAGCCGGGGTGTTGGTTCAGGTTGCCCTGCGGCTTGTAGAACGCGACCGCGGGCAGGTTGCCGGCGGCGGCATCTTGCAGGAACTGGCTGTCGAAGTCCTTCAGGTGCGCGCTGCGGTTGGCGGCCTGGGTGACCGGGTCGAAGTTGGCGTAGTAGTTGAACGGCTGGTGGTGCGCCTGGAAGTTGGGCACCGTGTTGTTGTAGATGGCGGTMGGGTCCTGCGTGGCCTTGGCCCAGGCACCGGCGTACCAGGCCCAGCTTACGCCGCGCGCGTTGAGCAGGTCGCCGATAGTGGTCTGGGTCTGTGGCGGCAGCGTGGTCGCCTTGGTGGGGTCGGCGTAGAGGCCCGTGGCATCGGTGGTGGCGGGCTTGTTGCCGCTCGGCTGGTAGTCCGGCTGCATGGTGTTGACGGCGTAGAACATGCCGCTCTTATCCGCGGGTGTCAGCGTGCTGTCGGTCTGGTACACCGCCTTGCCGGAGAGGACCGAGGTGGGATTGCCGGTACCGGGGGTCAGGCGCACGAAGTTGCCGTTGGCGTCGAGATCGATGGCCGAGATCGAGTTCTTGGCCGGCGAGGTGGCCGCGTCGGCGTTCGGGTACTGCGGCGCGCAGGCGCAGATCAGGTACTGGTGGTTCAGGAACGAGCCACCAAAGGCACCCATGTAGAAATTGTCGGCCAGCACGTACTGCTTGGCGAGTTGCCACATCGCCATCTTGCTGCCGTCGTAATAGCCCATCGTCAGGCCGCCTGCGTCGGAGAACGCGGCGTACTTGTCGTTCTTGCCGCCGTTGATCTGCATCTGGTTGTTATAGAAGCGATGAACCAGGTCGCGTGTGGTGACGGATTGCGAGATTTCCACGCCGCTGCCGTTGACGCCGCCAGACGCAAGCGGGGTGTCGATCTGGAACGGCTTGTTCGCCCAGTTGGCGGTGCTGGCCTGCGGCAGCTGCACGGCTTGCCCTGCCGCGGTGAGCCCGCCCCAGGTCGGCGGCAGCACCGGCAGGACGGAGCCATCAAAGTCCTTCTGGGGCTCGACGGTGCCGGTCGAGGTGGGGTTCACGCCGGGGACGCCGTTGGCGCCCGGGAACAGGCCGTAGAGATTATCGAAGCCGCGGTTCTCGGCATAGATCACCACCACGGTCTTGATGTTGTCGAGGGCGACCCGCTTGGCGACGCCGTCGCGCAGCGCCTGGGCGATGTCGCCGCCGCCGGCCACCGAGTCGGCGATCAGGTCGATGGTCTGATCGATCTCCGCCTGCAGGGTCGCCTTGATGGTCTTGTCGGTTTCCTTGTTGTGGTCGGCCAGCAGCTTGTCTGCCGTCACGCCGATGCGGGCGGCCAGACGTGCCTTGGCCGCGGTGAGGTCGCCGCCGTTGGACTCCATGAGCGCGACCAGTTCGGTCGTGATGGCGCTGATCACACCGTTGGCGCTGGCCGGTGCGCGGAACACCAGCGGACGGGTCACGGCTGCGTGGCCGCCGGTGTCATCGTTGCGGAAGGCGTCGCTGCCGATCTCGGCGGCGATCGCGCCCTGGCCGGTGAGCGTAAAGGCGCCGAACTTGTCGGTGTAGGTGCTGGTCTCCGTGCTTTCGCACTTGCCATCGTTGTTGGTATCGATGCAGACCTTGGCGTGTTCGAAATAGCTGCCGGTCACCACGCCCGAGGTGGTGAGGGCAGTACTGGAGTCGCTGCCGCCGCAGGCGGCCATGGCAGCGGCGGCCACCGCTGCAAGGGGATAAAGTCTTAAGGCTCGGCGCATGGAATATCCTTTTTTCGTTATGTGTAAGGCGGTTTTTTTTGGGACAGCCGCGCGATTCTCGCGCCGCTCCATGTCAGATTGATGATGGCGCCAGTACGAGAAAAAGACATCCGGCCGTGCATGACACGCTGCTGTCATGCACGCGTGCTAGCGTGGCGGCGCATTCCTGAATCTCCTGTGCCTGGGCTGCCGCACCCGTCCCGCCCTGGCCATTCCATTTCGCCGCACAGATGCCACCGCGCTTCGTTTTGCCSCTAGTTCCTTCCCCGAACCGCCGCCTTGCCACCGGGGCCTTGCTGCTGGCTTTCGCCCTGACCCTGGCGGGCTGTGGCAAGTCCGCGCAGGAGGGCGCGGCCGCGGCTCCGGCATCCGCGCCGGCGGCCAGCCAGGTGGCGGCACCTTCGCGCCCGGCCTACGCCGATGCGTTCTACACCCTGATGGCAACGCGCCGGCCGCCGGTGCCGGCCATGGCCGCGCTTGGCAAGGCGCTGTTCTTTGATCCCGCGTTATCGGCGTCCGGCCGGCTCGCGTGCGCGAATTGCCATAGCCCGGAACACGCCTATGGGCCGGCCAACGACCTGTCGGTGCAACTGGGCGGCCCCGACATGCTGCGCACCGGCGCGCGCGCGGCGCCGTCACTGCGCTATGTGCAGAACGTGCCGCCGTTCTCCGAGCATTTCCACGAGAACGACGGCAACGACAGCGAAGACGAGGGCCCCACCGGCGGCCACAACTGGGACGGGCGGGCGTCTTCCACGCACGAGCAGGCCGGCATTCCCCTGCTGTCCCCGCATGAGATGGCGAACGCGGACGCGGCGGCGGTGGCCGCCAGGCTGCGCGCCGGCAAGCATGCGCAGACCTTGCGCGAGGTGTTCGGCGCCGACATCCTGGAGCGCGACGAGGTCGCTTTCCAGGCCGCGCTGATGGCGCTCGAGGTGTTCCAGGAAACACCGTCCGAGTTCTATCCCTACAGCAGCAAGTACGATGCGTTCCTGCGGCGGCAGGTCAAGCTGAGCGAGCAGGAAGCGCGCGGCCTGCGCCTGTTCAACGATCCCGCCAAGGGCAACTGCGCGGCCTGCCACCCCAGCGCGATCAGCGCCGATGGCGTCTTTCCCGCCTTCAGCGATTTTGGCTTCATCGCGCTGGGCGTGCCGCGCAACCGCAAACTGGCGGTCAATGCCGATCCGGCCTTCTTCGACATGGGCCTGTGCGGGCCKGATCGCACCGACCTGAAGGCGCGCGCAGAGTATTGTGGCCTGTTCCGCACGCCCGGCCTGCGCAACGTGGCGCAACGCAAGACCTTCTTCCACAACGGCGCCTTTCATTCGCTGGAAGACGTGTTGCGTTTCTATGTGCAACGGGACAGCAATCCCGGCAAGTGGTACCCGCGCAAGGCCGACGGCAGCATCGACAAGTTCGACGACCTGCCGGCGCGGTATCGTGACAACGTGAATATGGAGCCCCCGTTCGGCGGCGCGCCTGGCAGCAAGCCTGCCCTGTCGGAGGCGGAGATCCGCGACGTCATCGCGTTCCTGAAGACCCTCAACGACGGCTACCGCTTGCCTGCAACCCATTGACGAGTCCCGGCGGCAGTGGCTGCTTGCCGGTACTCGGGTGCCTCGCAGGCCTTTCCTTTTTCCAATCCGTCCCCATTTCCTCCTGACACCGTGTTGTCAGGAGATGTCAGCGCCACACTTCAGCGCGCGGCACGCTGCCGTCCTTCGGGATAGGATAGCGGCCTGACCGTACCAACACCGCGATTCGCGATGGCTTTCGCTGCGCTTCCGGGGCCCGAATGCCCTGCCAGGCCCGTCTTCGCCAATCGCACGCCGCACGCAAGCCACCAGCTAGCCACTCGCAAGCCACGCCATAAAGGACGCATCCCATGTCATCCGGTGTCATCCGTATCCGCGGAGCCCGTCAGCACAATCTCAAGAATCTCGACCTCGATCTGCACACCGGCGAAATGACCGTGGTGACGGGGCCGTCGGGCTCGGGCAAATCGAGCCTGGTGTTCGACACGCTCTACGCCGAAGGGCAGCGGCGCTATGTCGAAACCTTCAGCGCCTATGCGCGCCAGTTCCTGGACCGCATGGACCGGCCGCAGGTGGACCGGGTGGACGGCGTGCCGCCGGCCATCGCCATCGACCAGACCAACCCGGTGCGCAGCTCGCGCTCCACGGTCGGCACGATGACGGAGCTCAACGATCACCTGAAGCTGCTGTACGCGCGCGCCGCCGAGCTGTTCGACCGCCAGACCTCGCAGCCTGTGCGGCATGACTCGCCGGAGACCATCTACGCGGAGCTGCAAGCACGTGCCGCCCAGGGCGATCCGCGCCTGGTCGTCACCTTCCCGGTGGAACTGCCGGAAACCACCACCGATGCCGAGATCGAGCAGTGGCTCTCCGTCAGCGGCTACACGCGCGTGCAGGCGCAGCGCGTGGTGGCTTCGCCCACCGGGCCGCGCAAGGTGCTGGACGTGGTGGCCGACCGCTTCCGCCTGGGCAATACCGAAAAGGTGCGGGCGCTGGAAGCCATCGAGGCCTCGCTCAAGCGCGGCAGCGGCCGTGTCAACGTCTACGTGATCGACGCGGCGGACGAGGGCGCGCAGGCGCAGGTGTGGCGGTTCTCGACCGGCCTGCACAGCCCGGAAAGCGATATCCGCTATGCCGATCCGCAGCCCGCGCTGTTCTCCTTCAACTCCGCCTACGGCGCCTGCGAGACCTGCCGCGGCTTTGGCCGCGTGATCGGCGTCGACCTTGGCCTGGTGATCCCGGACGAGCGCAAGACGCTGCGCGGCGGCGCCATCAAGCCAATGCAGACGCCGGCCTGGAAGGAGTGCCAGGACGACCTGATGCGCTACGCCGCCAAGGCCGGCATCCCGCGCGACGTGGCGTGGTCCAGCCTCACCCCGGCCGAGCGTGCCTGGGTGATCGACGGCTCGCCGGACTGGAACGGCAAGTGGAATACGCACTGGTATGGCGTCAAACGCTTCTTCGACTACCTGGAGTCGAAGGCGTACAAGATGCACATCCGCGTGCTGCTATCGAAGTACCGCAGCTATACGCCGTGCGAGACCTGCGGCGGCGCGCGGCTGAAGACCGAGGCGCTGCTGTGGCGCCTGGGCAGCAAGCCGGGGGCGGACGCCGTATGCGCGCCAGACAAGCGCTTCCTGCCGCGCGGCGTGGACTGGGACCGCACGCAGCTCGAAGCGCTGCCGGGCCTCACCGTGCACGACCTGATGCTGATGCCGATCGAGCGCATCCGCAAGTTTTTCGACGAGCTCACGCTGCCGAGCCTGATGCTCGATGACGCGCTCAAGCTGTTGCTGGCCGAGGTGCGCACGCGCCTGAAATACCTGTGCGACGTGGGCCTGGGCTACCTCACGCTGGACCGCCAGAGCCGCACGCTGTCCGGCGGCGAGGTGCAGCGGATCAACCTCACCACCGCACTCGGCACCTCGCTGGTCAAGACGCTGTTCGTGCTGGACGAGCCCAGCATCGGCCTGCATCCACGCGACCTGAACCGCATCGTCGAGGCCATGCATCGCCTGCGTGACGCCGGCAATACGCTGGTGGTGGTGGAGCACGATCCTTCGGTGATGCTCGCGGCTGACCGGCTCATCGACATGGGCCCCGGCCCGGGCGAGCGCGGTGGCAACATCATCTTTGACGGCTCGCCTGCCGATATCCGCGGCTCGGGCACGCTCACCGGCGAATATCTTGCCGGCCATCGCCAGGTGACCGATCTTTCCCGCTGGCAACCTCGCGCGGTTGACGCTGCGACGCCGCGCATCGTGCTGGAAGGTGCCTCCGAGCACAACCTGCGTGACGTCACCGTGGAGATCCCGCTGCAGCGCCTGGTGTGCGTGACCGGCGTTTCCGGCTCGGGCAAGTCCACCTTGCTGCAGGACGTGCTGTATCCCGCCATGGCGCGCCAGTTCGGCAAGTCCACGGATGCGCCCGGCGCTTTTCGCAGCCTCGCCGGCGCGGAACAGGTGGCCGATGTGGTGTTTGTCGACCAGTCGCCCATCGGCAAGACCGCGCGCTCCAACCCGGCCAGTTATGTGGGGGCCTTCGACGAGATCCGCAAGCTGTTCGCCAAGGCGCCCATGGCGCTGCAGCGCAGCTATACCGCCGGCATGTTCAGTTTCAACTCGGGCGACGGGCGCTGCCCCACCTGCGGCGGCTCTGGCTTCGAGCACGTCGAGATGCAGTTCCTCTCCGACGTCTACCTGCGCTGCCCGGATTGCGATGGACGGCGCTACCGCGCGGAAATCCTCGAAGTGAAGATCGAGCGCGCGCTGCGCGGCCAGCCGCCGCGCGCGCTCAGCGTGGCCGATGTGCTCGAGCTGACCGTGTGCGAGGCCGTGGCGTACTTTGCCGGCGACGCGGCGGTGCTGCGCGTGCTGCAGCCGATCGTCGACGTGGGCCTGGAATATGTGAAGCTGGGCCAGCCTGTGCCGACATTGTCGGGGGGCGAGGCCCAGCGGCTGAAGCTGGCCGGCTACCTGGCCGAGACCGCGCAGGCGAGCAATACGCGCGTCAAGYCGATGCCGTACGAGTGCAAGCTGTTCATGTTCGACGAGCCCACCACCGGGCTGCACTTCGACGACATCGCCAAGCTGATGCGCGCGTTCGGCAAGCTGCTGGATGGCGGCCATTCGCTGATCGTGATCGAGCACAACCTCGACGTGGTACGCGCCGCCGACTGGATCATCGACCTCGGCCCCGAGGGCGGCGACGCTGGCGGTGAAGTGCTGTGCGTGGGCACGCCGGAAGACGTCAAGCGCTGCGCGCACTCGCATACCGGCAAGGCGCTGCTGCAATACGACCGCGCCGTCGGCCATGCCTTTGTCGCGGAGGACGCGGGCGTGCCCTTGCAGGCCGCCTTGCGCGCGGCGCGCGCGCGCCGCGCCATCGAGGGTGAGGACGTGGTGCGCATCGTCAACGCGCACGAGCACAACCTGAAGGCGCTCAACGTCGATATCCCCCACGGCAAGTTCAACGTCATCACCGGTGTGTCGGGCTCGGGCAAATCCACGCTGGCTTTCGACATCCTGTTCCATGAAGGGCAGCGCCGCTATCTCGAATCCCTCAATGCCTACGCGCGCTCCATCGTGCAGCCCGCCGGGCGCCCGGAGGTGGATGCGGTGTACGGCATTCCGCCCACCGTGGCCATCGAGCAGCGCCTGTCGCGGGGCGGGCGCAAGAGCACGGTCGCGACCACCTCCGAGGTCTGGCAC
>NZ_JBFTSF010000240.1:0-10186 GCF_056399905.1 Cupriavidus sp. 01L46 | reverse complement strand
CCTTGATGATGTCCGCAAGCACCAGCGTGATCACCGCGAATTCCCTGCCGTACTCTCCCGCCCGTGCCGCCGAGATGCGCGCATTCATTGCGACGATGTTCGCTTGCATCGAAATACCGCCGAGCCGCTCGACAAGATCGGTGTGGCGTTTGCGCACCGCGACCTCGCAACGGTGCATCTCCTCCTGGTAGGCCTGCGTGACGGTCTGCAGCAGTTCAAGCACTGGCGTGGCCTGCGCCACCAGCACATCGAGGGATGGCGCTCGCCGGCTGGTGTCGGCCAGCACTAGCGGTGCGTCTATCGCTGTCCTAACCTGGGCGATGAACTCACGGATACGCGCGTCAGCGCGCGGACTACCAAAATACAGTTGCTGCAAAGCGCCGGAGAATGTGCCGGGCAAACGCGCATTGCCCGTTACGAGATCCGAATGCGCCGACTCGAACATTGACAGGCACTTGCGTGCGATATCGAGCGCGGCAGTGTCTCCCCGCKAAGCGAGCAATATCTGGAGGACGATCCGTTGCGACAGCATGCGCTGCCTTCCGGAAAGGTTGATCAGTCCGCCGATGGTTTCGGCGGACACTTCGGCCTCGGGTGACTGAGTAGAGAAAGCGTTCATGCCATGCCTTGCAGGTTGTGTCGACGCAGACGCGCACCGCGCTGACCGGCAAAGAAAAAGCGCCCCGAAGCGAGATGCCCGCAAACCGGTTGTCCGGTTCGTGATCATTTCGCTTCGGGGCGCCGTTGCCCGGGATGCTCCATGTCGGAGCGTGTCATCGCGACTTGCCAAATTGTTTCAAGGCCGCCGTTGGCCTGTGTGTCGCCAACGCAATATCCATGCCATGGTTTGCGGAAGCTGCATCAGGCTGCGGGCGCAGGAAAATGGCACGGCGGGACCKAACCGCGCACCGATCCCGTGCCAGATGCCTCATCACGACGCGCGCGCCGGGGCACGGCCTACTGGTCACKGGTAGCGCCCGGCTTGACGAGAAGTGCTTTGTCTGCCGCATCGCCCCCATGAACGGCAAATACGTCTTTGGCCAGATCGATACCCACGATAACCATCGACATGGGACGTCCGCTCCGGTGGTCGCGATGGCGTTTCAACACGCCGTCCTGACACCTCGATGCCGACTTGCGGCTTGCGCCGCAGCCTCGGGACGGGGAAGTCCCTTCCAGTCGATTACCCAACGTTCTGATCGGTCTGCCCACCGTGGCGGGGGCCATGACCTCTCTCGGTGGCCCGAGCTCAGCGCGCCTTTACCACCGCCCATACCCAAGCCGTTGCGCCCCTCTCACGGTGCGCCGTGGCGCTGGCGGCTCCTGCACCACTGCGACCTGCTCGCGGGTGCGCTCCGGGTCCGTCGAGAATTGGGTACGCAACGCATGCAATCGCCACTCGATCGCCTCGATCTGGTTTGGGCAAGGGGTCCTCGACGAAGTCTGCGCTATGTCTTCGGTGCGTCCATCCTCACCTTCGTCGGGCCGATCTCCGAGACATCCACCCACGCCTTTGCATCGAAGCAGAACTCTGCGATGGCGCATGTGGCCATGTCTACGACCGTGCCAGATAGCCGCTGCGCAAGGCCGGTGAACTCGGGATTGTGGCCGAAGAGCATCACGCGGCTTAGCCCGTCATCGAGTGCGCAAATGACGGCAAGCAAGTTGTCCGGGCTGCTGGCGTAGAGGCGTTCATCGATGACGATGTCCTTGCGCTTGTAGCCAATCTCGTCGGCGATGAGTTGTGCCGTGGTCAGCGCACGCAACGCCGGGCTCGACACGAGCAGATCGGGCTCCACCCCGCGATCAGCCAGGCGTTTGCCCATCTTGGATGCGTCATGACGGCCGCGATCGTCCAAGGGTCGCTGCCGATCGTACAAGGATGGATCGTCGCGACTCGATCTGGCATGCCGCACAAGAAACAGAGTTTTCATGATCGAGCCGAGGGGGTAGCCCCTTAATGATAGCGAGGATTATCAGCTCCATGCCCTCAACCTGAGCCAAACCAAACCAAGTAGCCTGGTCTGTGGGTCGGGGCACCACGACGGCGCACTCGCCAGAACTGGTCATCACAACTTGGTAGAGTAGAGATGTGGCGCGGTGACGGTAGGTCCAGGCATCGATGTTTCCGCCCCTTTCGTTTGGCGGTGCCCTAATAGCCTGACCATGGTTCCGTTTCCACATCCCCCTCATCGAACCGGACGGGCGGATCTCCCGCATCCGGCTCTCGGACAAGACTGCACGCCTTCACCCTCGCCAGGCTGCAYCCCCGCGCGCGGTCAGACGTACGAGCCCATAGTGCCCGTAGAGGTGCGAGAGTGGATAGCTTCCGCCCCTGCGTCGTCTGACCTTGTATTTGTTGCGCAGCCACCGGCGCAACCGCGTCGCGGCGTAGCTGTCGAGTGCACGGTATGCGCGACTGACCGTTCCTACCTTGAAGTAGTTGGCCCGGCCGCGCAGCATGCGGTTCAACTTGCCCACCATCGCCGTGGTCTCTTGCCATCCCGTCTTCAGGGCGGTYAGCGCATGGACCTTCTCGACCATCCGCCGGATACTCTTCTTCGACGGCCGCATTCCCATGCGGGGCTGGCCAGTCTTTGCCGAGTAATTCCGCCCAAACGTGTATCCCAGGAAGTCGAACTCGCCTTCCGGAACCCGACAGATTCGTGTCTTCTCCTCGTTGACCGTGAGCTTCAGCTTGCCCATGATCGCTCGCATCGCTGACAGGGCTTCATCAGCCTTGCCGCATTTGCACAAGATCACGAGATCATCAGCGTAAGTCACGATCCGACTGCCAAGGCTGTGCTMCAGCCMGAGCTTCTTCCACGCCAGCACAAATCGACGCATATACAGATTCGACAGTAGTGGTGAGATGGGTGCCCTGGCCTCCGTCGTCCGCTTCTYCCGGCCGCGCGGGTCAGCTTCTTCGACAGCACACTCCAGCCACGTCTTGATCAGATGCAGCACACGCCGATCAACGATCCGCCGCGCAAGCGACTGCATCAGCTCGGTGTGTGGGATGCTGCCKAAGTAGTCCGCTAGGTCGGCGTCAACGACGTCCGTGTGACCGCGGTGCAGCCGCTCTTCCACTTCAACTACCGCTTGCTGGGCATTGCGGCCCGGGCGATAGGCGTACTGCTCTGGTGGAAGGTCGGCCTCGAAGATCGGATCGAGCGCCAGCATCGCTGCTGTCATACACACCCGATCCCGCAAGGTCGAGATGCCCAGTGGCCGCAGTTTGCCATTGGCTTTCGGGATGAACACTCTTCGGATAGGGTCCGGTCGGTAAGTCTCCTCTCTGAGCGCAAGCGCCAGTTCGCCGAGCCACCGCTCAACCCCGTACGCTTCGACATCCGCGAAGTCCTGACCATCCACACCCGGCGCGCCCTTGTTGGAGCGGCACTGGGCGTAGGCGTGAGCCAGAATGTCGTCGCGGCTGATCTTGTCATATAGGGCATAGAAGCGATAACCGGCTTCTGCCTTCGCTTTCGCGTGTAACGCCATCTGCAGCTTCTGAACACTAATCGGAGTTGATAGGTTGCCCAATCTCCTGTCCCTCACTACGTCTTGCGTCTGTCTTGAACTGAGGCCCCTTTCCTCCACCGGCATTACCCGGCTTCCACGGTACTACGAGCCTCTCCGCCRCCCCACGGCGCCCGGCCTGTCCCTCGCGGGCGTCCGGTTGATCATCCCTGACCGCGCCATGGGGCTTCCCGTGTTGCGTGCCCTTTCCTTGTGTACATGCTGTCGCCACTACCCCGGCGCAGCGACTGGCGGTACTGCTTCGCTCATCCATCCAGTCGTGTCAGCCTTCCCCGATATGGCTGTCGGGTCGGCCTGCGCATCGTCCTTTTCGAKGCTTGCTCAGCGTTMACTCACGTTACGGCCTGCACACTTGCGCTGTCACCGTATTTCGTGACACGCTTACCCGAAGGCTTCAGCCATTTCGTTACCTCCATAGCTGCTCCGGTTGCTTCCGGCTGGAGCGGATTGCCGGGTGGGGCTTACACCCACTGGAAAAGCGCCGCCTTTGCACGGCRCACGCCAGAACCGGACATTACCGCTTGGCCGCTAGAGGTTATGTTAAAACGTTGTGTTGAGACAGTCAGCCAACACCATCCGCTAGCACCACCGCCCAAGCAGACGGGCATGAGTCCCCTTGCCGTCAATCGGCGAAGCCCCAAAAAATCCCACTCCAGCGTACTGGCCATCGGGGGCAAGTCACCCGCGCCCGCGGCATTGAGGGCGTCGCGGCTTAGCCTGCCTCAACACGATTGCGCCCTTCCCCCTTGGCGCGATACAGCGCCGAATCGGCCCGTGCCAGCAATTCGTCAAGAGTCGCTTCCCCGGCCTCGATGCTGGCCAGCCCCAGGCTTGCCGTGCAGGCGGGCTGCCCCGAGATGGCCGATTGCTGCTCGACTGCGTGCCGCACGCGCTCGGCCATGGCGAGCGYGGTCTCCATGCCCGTATGCGGCAGCAGCACGACAAACTCTTCGCCGCCAAAACGGCCGAGATGGTCCGTGTGGCGCAGTGCCCGCCCTACGATTTGCGCGAAATGCGCCAGCACGCGGTCACCCACCAGGTGTCCGTGCTGGTCGTTGATACGCTTGAAGTGGTCGATATCCATCAGCAGCAACGACAGTGGCTGGCCGCCGCCGCGCCGGTTCTTCAGCTCAATGCTTCCTGCTTGCAGCACGGCGCGGCGGCTCAATACGCCCGTCAGGTCATCGCGTTGCGCCAGGTACTCGAACTGCGCACGTAACCGCTCGCTCACAGTCAGAAGCAGCCCAAGGCAGACGAAGAGCGACGCGAAGCAATACGCTGCAAGGTACGCGGTCTGAATAGCCGAAGGGGCAAACCGCGAAGTATCGGCGGCATCCTGGAACAGCGTCGTCGCTGCCCGCATCAGCAAGGCCAGCCCCTGGAAAGCGAGGACAACCGCCATGAAACGCGGCGCAAAACTCCGGCCGTGCTGCCAGGTCAGCCGCGCATGGGTCAGGCATATTGCCGCCAGCACCGAGGTCAGCAGCAACACGCGGATCCGGTAGTCGGGATGGACCAGCAGGAACCAGGTAATGCCAGCCAGGCAGCCAATGCCCAGGGCGAGCCAGCTTTTCCAGGTGCAGGGCACCCCGTAGAAGCGCTGGCTGCCGAAGTAGAACAGTGCGCAGCCCGAGAGCAGCAGCGCGTTGCCGCCAAGTGCGACGAGCACGGCCGGCCACTGCCCGTCCATCGCATAGAACGCGGTGGAAAGCGCACAAAGCAGCGGTGCCAGCGCCCAGGGTAGCAACCCTTTGATGGAGGCAGGATAGGCGCGGCGAAAGGCCAGCAGGACGATGCCCAGGGCGATATTGATCATCCCCGTCATCGCCGACATGGAGCGCAGGTCCAGGTTTAGCATGGGTCAGCCGTGGAGATACAGATTTGACCGTGGTCGTTGACCGGTCGGGATGCCGTTAGGAAATGCGGTCATGTCAGGGTGCCCGTTCAAGCTGGCGGTTTCTCCACAGACGTTCCAGTTAGCTCTGGTTCAGGTACAACGATTTATGCACATGGCACTGTGCGCACATTGTACCGGCGGTTAGCCACCGCCCAGCCGCCCAGCCGCCAGGTCGGCCGACGCCTGGTAAGGCAAGCAGTGTGTACACTACTGTCCTACCATTTTCGCTTGACCCATGACGATCACTATCAACGAAGACCTCCGTGCCTATATCGATCCACTTACAGAAGACGAATACGCGGCACTAGAACGCAGCTTACTCACGGAAGGGTGCCGCGACGCACTGGTGTTGTGGGGCGATCTCCTGGTGGACGGACACAACCGCTACAGCATCTGCCAGAAGCACGGAGTCCCTTTCAATACGGTACAAAACCAGACGTTCAAGTCCATGGACGATGTGCACCTGTGGATGATCGACAATCACCTCGGGCGGCGCAGCGTATCGGATTTCCAACGAGGCGTACTCGCATTGCGAAAGAAGGAAATCGTATCCGCGCGTCTGGCGCAAGCGCAAGCCCAGCAGGGCTCCGCAGAGCCTGCCGGGGCTGAAGTCGCCACGCAATCCGGGGCCGGTCCAGTGCTGACTCGCGAGGCTGTTGCGCGCACGGCGCGGGTGAGCAGTGCGACGCTGGGTCAGATTGAAAAAATCCAGAAGACGGCTGCGCCCGAATTGGTCAGCGCGGTAAAGGCGGGGGTGATTTCTATCAATGCCGCGGCTGCCGTGGCCTCCTTGCCTGGCGAGAGGCAGGTGGCGGCCGTTGCCGGGGGCAAGAAGGAACTGCGCCAGGTGGCTAGACAGGTGCGCGAGGCCCGCGTGCCGCCCAAGTCTGACCCGACGCCCCCACCCAGCGACGCCACCCCCGATCAACTTGCCATTCACCGCCTGACGCTATTGGTTGCGCAACTCACAGAAGAGCGCGACCAGTTGAAAAAGAAGGTGCAGCACTTGACGATTGCGCTTGCAGAGGCCCGMGATGGGCTATCGGCTGCGTGAGGCACTCTTGTGAGGCACTCTTATCTGGTGGGCGCGTACAGGTGCCTTAGCTCAAGCACGACTTGCGCTATTCGAGAGCGCGCCGTTGTAGTGCTGCTCGCCTGAACCAAGGCCCATCAATTTTTAGGTACGCATTCTCCGCACGCAGATCGCCTATCGATGGCGGAGCGGGGCCGGCGGCCCCGCTCCCAACGCCGCCGCCTTACTGGCTCAGCCGCGTTACCTTCAACTGCGGGTCCGCCGCAATGGCCTGCTCGCTGAACGGCAGCCGCACCCACCGCTTGGCGGAGTACTCCGCCATCTGGTCAAAGGCGTGCGGCGATTGCCGATCTACGGATTGGCCATACACCAGCAGCGCCTCGGCGACCGGCCCTTGCTCGTCAAAGCCTACGGTCTGCACGTAGCTGGTCCCGAAGTAGACCTGCAGCCCCTTGTCCGACACCGGGGTGCTTTGCAGCTTGTTGAGCACGCCTTCGTATTCCTCACCGCCGTGCAGGGCGATGCGGCCAGTTGGCGCCGTGGCGGCCTGCACCTGGCCCAGCGGCGCATCCAGTGCAAAGCCGGCAGTGCGCATGGCTTGCACGGCGTCCTTCAGTGCCTTGAAGACCTCGGTGCGCACAGACGCATCGCGCATGCGCAGTCCGCGTGGCGTGTTGACCGGATCGGTGGGGTTGAACTCGATGGCGTAGACCTTGGGGATCTTGCTGGCGCGCATCCAGAACTCGCGGAACAGCGGTGCGGCACGGCTGTCGAGGTTGCTGTGGCGGTCCCACTTGCGCAGCGCCGCGCAGCCGTCGCTCAGGTCGGCGTCCTTGGTACCGACGCAGGCATCGAGCAGGTCATCCAGCACGAGTTCACCGGAGAGGTTGCGGTCGCGGAACAGCACGGCCTGCAGGCCGGGCACGTCAAAGCGGTTCCCGGGCAGGCCGTCCTCCCCCGCGAGGCGGCGGCCGATTTCCATCAGGCCAACGCGCGTGCGCAGGCGTTGCGCAACTTCGGTGGAACCCAGCACCGGTGAGAAACCGGTCAGCTTCTGGCTGGGGTTGGACAGCCACGAACTGTCATTGCTGTTGGCGACATAGTCATCGCGTAGCAGCACGGGCATGGCGTTTGGCGCGACCAGCCCCGGTACCGGCGATGCCGCGTCCACCGTCCAGTTGCAGCTAGCCCGCGTGCCGTCCAGCAGGACCATGCCGGTGCCCTGCATCAGCTTGGCGGCCAGCGCGGCGCTGTCGCCGGCCGGCGCGCATTGCTTGAGCATGTCGGCCGATACGTTGGGCGCGACCGATACATCGGCAAACATGGCGCGGCCTTCACGGTCAGTGGCAATGGTGTTGACCCACGGAATGCCCAGGCGGCCAATGGCGGTGCGGATGCCAGCCACGTCGCGCGCGCGGCCGATGTCAAGCCAGGTGTCGACCGAACGCGTGTTGTTGCGGTTGGCGTCGCGCAGCGCGTAGGCCTTTTGCGCGGACCACGGCAGGCCGGCCGCTGGCATGGACAGCACCGGGCCGTATTCGGTCATGTAGAAGGTGTGCGAGCGCTGCTCGGTACGGCCGTCGGGCAGTTTTGCCGCATAACTGACGGTGCGTGGGGTCATCTTGCGCGGCGCGCCGTCCACCAGGTAGGTGGTGGGGTCGCCTTCGGCCAGTTTCAGTTCATACAGCGTGAAGCGGCGGGCGGTGGACACGGTGTGCGTCCAGGCCACGTCCTTGTTGAAGCCGATGCTGATGATGGGGAACGAGGCAATGGACGCACCCATGACGTCCAGCTTGCCCGGTATGGTCAGGTGCGCTTCAAAAAAGCGATTGGTGGTGGTCCACGGAAAATGCGGATTTCCCAGCAGCAGGCCGCGCCCATTGGTGGTGGCTTCCTTGCCAAAGGCCCAGCCGTTGCTGCCGATCGGCGGATCCAGCAGCTGCAGGTCGTTGTTGACGGCTTCGAAGTCGATGCTGGCTACGTCCAGCGCCCCCGCCTGCCGCGCGGTCTTGGCACCGCCCGCAGCCCGGGGCGGCACGGCGGCGACAATGCCCGCTGCCAGCGCACCGGCGCTGGCCTGGATGCTCTTCTCCTCGGCCAGGCGGAACAAGTCGATGGCGGTGACGGGCCGCACCCAGTCAGCGTTGCGGCAGCCAGCCGGGCGTTGGGCCGGCGGGGTATCGCGCAGGTAGCGGTTGTAGCCGGCGATATAGCCGCGCAGCAGTTCGCGCGCCTCTGGCGTGGCCTGCGCGTAGCCGGCGCGCAGGGCGTCGTCATCGATGATGGCGCGGAAGAATGGGTMGGATTCGCTGTTTTTGATGCGCTTGAACGACACCTCGGTACTTTCGTCGGGGCCGAACACGCGCGAGCGGTCGCCGCTGACCGTGACGACCTGGTCGGCCATCAGGCAGACGTTGTCCTGCGCGTATGCGTAGCCCATGCCAAAGGCCAGGCTGGCGTAGTCGTTGGCCTTGATATGGGGAATGCCATAGGCGGTGCGGCGGATCTCGGCGTTGAGTCCGCCCTCGCTCCAGTTGGCGCTGTCGCTGCCTGCGGTGGCGCAGCCGCCCAGGGTGGCGGCCGCCAGCACGGCGCCGCCAAGTGCGGTCGCGCCGCGCACGATGCGTTGCTTCATTGTGTTGTCTCCTCGTTCTTGTGTGTTCTTGTGTCTGTGGGCCCATGGAACGTTGCGCGTCAAAAGGCGACGCGCCATGGTGCCGCTGACATGGTCGGGCATCGGGGCCGTGACAGGTAGAGCGGATTCCGCCACAATTGGTGGCATTCCCGCCATCGGGTCGGCACCTTTCCAACCACAACCCACCGCGCCATGTCGGACGTCTATCTGCTGTGCTACCCCTCGGCCGTTGTCTCCGCTCTATCCACCGCGGTCGACATGCTGGACATTGCCAACACGCTGGCCTCAATGCAAAGGCGGCGGCGCGGCACGGCGGCGCCCTTCCGCTGGCGGCTGGCGGTAGCCGAGCCGCAACGCTGGCAGGCGCTGGCCAGCGTGCTGCGCTGCACGTGCGTGCCGCTGGAAGAGTTGGCCGGCGCAGGCAAGGACGCCATGGTGGTGATCGCGCCACCGCTGTTTGATCACATCGCCGGGCTCGAGCATATGCTGTCACTATTGGACCGCGAACGCGCCGCCATCGCGGCAGCTGCTACGCGCGGCGCGCTGGTGGTGGCTCCGTTTACGGCAGTGGCGCTTCTGGTAGCCATGGATTTGCCGCCGCAGCGCAAGCTGGCGGTGCCGTGGCTGATTGCCAACTGGATGCAGCTGTGCGAACCCGGGCGACGCTTGCAGGCCGACCAGCCAGTGGTCAAGAGCGGCAACCTGCTCAGTTCCCGCGCGCTGGATCGCATGCATGCGCTGTTGCTGCAGGCGGTGGCACATACCGCTGGTAGCGCCCTGGCCCGCACGCTGGGCAACGCCTTGCTGGACCAGCCCGAGCGCGGCGAGGCCGTCAACATCTGGCTGAAGACCGCCGCCGATGCCCCGCGCCTCAGCGTGGCGCTGYGCGCGCGCCGCTACCTGCAGCAGCACCTGGCCGAGCCCTATGACCTGCCCCGGCTGGCAGCAGTGGCGTCCACCAGCGAACGCACACTGCTGCGGCATTTCATGAAGACCGTAGGCATGTCGCCGCTGCAGTTCCTGCACCGATTGCGGGCTGAGCGCGCCTGCCATCTGCTGGAAGTCTCCACGCTCAGCC